>DASSJF010000083.1 GCA_035691305.1 bacterium | reverse complement strand
CCCGCGGAGCCGCGGGCCGGCCGCCGACTTACCGCGCGACCGAAACCGCTTGGAACCGCATCATCCCGTCGGGCTCGTCCACGAAGCCCTTCACACGCACCGAGACGAGCTTGTACTCCTTCGGGAAGTACAGCCAGACGTAGGGCATGTCGTCCGCCAGGATCTTCGTGGCCTCGCCGTACGCGCGCCGCCGCTGATTCATGTCGTTTAGGAGGCGAGCCGCGTCCAACAGCTCCGTGACCTTGGGGTTCTGATAGCCCGCGTCGTTGAACGATCCCAGGCCGGACGGCGTCACAAACGGATAAACGTCGAAGTCCGGATCCGGCCGGCCGCTCCAGCCGAGCAGCGCGGCCTGGTGCTGCAGGTGGTCCGTTGCGTCGAGCAGTTGGCCGAACTCGATCAGCTGTACTTTCATCTGAATCCCAACCTCCGACGCCATCGACTGGATCGCCTGCAGGATCGACTGGTTCACCTGTCCCGGTGTCGACAGCACGGCGAACTCGAAGCCGCCGGCATGGCCCGCCGCCTGCAGCTTCTCTTTGGCCAGCGCGATGTTGCGCGGCGGGATCTTCCAGGTGGGATCGTACGCCGGGGTGCCGTTCGGAAAGAACGAGAACGACGGGTAGACGGCGCCCTGGAGCACGACGTTCGCGATCGCGTTCCGGTCGATCGTTGCGTTGAACGCCTGGCGCAGCAGCTTGTTGTCGAACGGCGGCTTGGTGACGTTGAGCCAGATGCCCTGCCATGAGAACGCGCCGTGCTCGATGAGCTTGTACTTGGCGTCCGGTCTGGCGGAATCCGCCGCGAGCGCCTTGATCTGCGGCGCCGGCACGATGTTGATGATGTCGACGTCGCCCGATTTCAAATTGGCCACGCGCGCGTTGTCGTCCGTAAACGCGCGGTAGATGATGCGGTCGACCTTGGGCTCGCCCTTCACCCAGTAGTTCGGATTGCGTTGCAGCGTGATATGGTCCTGCGGGATCTTCTCCACGAACGAGAAGGCCCCCGTCCCCACCGGGTGGAGCGCGAAATTCGTGCCTTCCTTCTGCGCCTGCGCGGGCGAGACCATCATGCCGGCGCGGTCCGTGAGCACGTACAGCAGCGGACTGTACGGCTTCTCGAGGGTGATCCTCACGGTCGTCGCGTCGACGACCGTCACGCCCGTCACGGGCAGGATTTCGCTGCGCCGAGCCGAGGGGAACTTGGGATCCTTCATGCGGTCGAAATTGTACTTGACGGCCTCGGCGTTGAACGGCGTGCCGTCATGGAACTTTACGCCCGGCCGCAGTTTGAACGTTACGGTCTTGCCGTCCGGACTGATCGTCCAGGACGTCGCGAGGTCCGGGACGATCGTGAGGTTGGGATCCGTGTCGACGAGCTTGTCGTAGAGGTTCTGAAACACCTGACGGTCTACCGCGGCCGTCGAGCGGTGTGGATCCATGTTGGGTGGATCGGAGTCAAGTCCGACACGCAATGTCGATCCACCGCCCTGCGCCGACGCGGCCCCGAGTCCGGCTGCGAGCAGCACCGCGGCGAGCAGCAACGCGCTTGCTCTACGCATCATGCGACGCCTCCCCAAAAAGTCACCCCGGTCGAAAAAGCGAACAGTTATTCAGGGGCCGAAGTTTGAATCCTCCACAAGCGAGCCGCTGCCGGCCGTGGACGCTCGCGAATGCGCGTTACACGTCCGTGACGGCCGCGTCGCCGATCAGCCGATCGGGTTAGCCTTCGTGTGAGCGAGCTTCCCGCCTTCCATCAAGTAGGCGCGCTCGCGGCGGTTGAGCGCGACGTTGACACGAAACGTCGTGCCCTTCGTGATGTTGCGGACGGTGAGCTGGGAGGCGCCCGCGTCGACCCGGGCGCGCACGTCGGCGATCTCGAGGACGTCGCCCTGCGCGATCCAGTCGTAGTCGGCTGGGTCGACGAACGTCATCGGCAGGATGCCCCAGTTGATGAGGTTCGCGAGGTGGATACGGGCGAACGCCTTTGCGATCGCGCCCGTCACGCCGAGGAACATCGGGGCGATCGCCGCGTGCTCCCGGCTGCTGCCCTGGCCGTAGTTGCGGCCGCCGACGATGAACCCGCCGCCGCGCGCCTTCGCCCGCGCGGCAAACTCCGGATCCACACGGTTGAATACGTACTCGGCGAGCTTCGGGATGTTCGAGCGAAACCGTAGGATCTGAGCCCCCGCCGGCATGATGTGGTCGGTGCTGATGTCGTCGCCGACCTTGATCAGCACCTCGCCCCGCAGCGCCGACGTGAGCGGCCCTTTGAGCGGGATGCCCACGATGTTGTCGCCCTTAATGACCCGGAGCGACGGGGCGTCGGCCTCAGAGGCCGGCGGAACCAGGCTCGCGTTGTCTTGGGTGAGGCGGGTGGGCATCTCCTGGGCCGGCGCTGCCATGCCGAGGGTGCGTGGATCGGTGATCACCCCGGCGATCGCCGAGACCGCGGCAACCTCGCTCGAGGACAGGTAAACTTCATCGTCCCGCTGTCCGCTGCGGCCCTTGAAATTGCGGTTGATCGCGCGAAGCGACGTCATGCCCTTGGCCGGCACGTGGCCGACGCCGATGCACGCTCCGCACGTCGCGGCTTCGACGTTTACGCCGGCGGCGATCATCTCGGTGAGCAGGCCCTCCCGCGTCAGCACCTCGAGGTCCATCCGGCTGCTCGGGTGCACGAAGAACGTCACGTCGGGATGGACGCGGCGGCCTTTCACAATCTGCGCCACGGCTTTGAGGTCGGTGTAGGAACCGTTGGTGCACGACCCCACCATCACCTGATCCACCTTGATCCCGGCCGCCTGCCCGACCGGCACGACCTTGTCCGGGTTGCTCGGCATCGCGACGAGCGGCTCGATCGCGCCGAGGTCCAGCTCCATCGACTCGTCGTAGGACGCGTCCGCGTCCGGCAGCGCCTCGCGCCACGAGCCGCCTCGGCCGATCGAGTTGAGATACTCCCTGGTCACCGCATCGGACGGGAATATCGAGGTCGTCGCGCCCAACTCCGCGCCCATGTTGCAGATGGTGATGCGCTGCTGCACGTTGAGAGTCCGGACGCCGGGCCCCACGTACTCGAAGACCTTCCCGAACCCGCCGCTCGCGGTGAGCCGGCGCAGCATCTCGAGGATTACGTCCTTGGCGGTCGACCACGGCCGCAGCCGTCCCCCGAGCTCGACGCGCACGACAGCCGGCATGTCGAGGTAGTACGGGCCCCCGCCGATCGCGACCGCGACATCGAGCCCGCCCGCGCCCATCGCGTACACGCCCATCCCGCCGATGTGCGGCGTGTGGCTGTCCGCGCCGAGCGCGGTCTCGCCGGGCACCGCGAAGTGCTCCTGCTGAATCTGGTGGCCGATGCCGGCCCCCGGCTTCGCCCACCAGATCCCGTACTTCCGCGCCGCCGATGCCAGGTAGACGTGGTCCTCGGTGTTTTCCTCGCTGACCTGCAGCACGTTGTGGTCCCCGTAGCAACATGCCACCCGGCAGCGGATGCGGTGGAGCTGCATCGCCTCGAAGTGCATCATCGCGGCCGTGCCGGTGATGTCCTGGATCAGGATCTCGTCGATCTTGATGCCGATCTCTTCCCCCGGCGTCATCCGGCCGTCCACCAAATGCGTCCCGAGGATCTTCCGCGTCACGTTGTCGCCCATGGGTCGTCCCCTCTTCGCGCCTCTACCTTATATATATATATATATGGGCAATGCGCGGGCGCGAATCGTCCGGCTTAGACGGCTCCCCGCGCGTCCCCGACCGCGCCCCGGTTCAGGACTCCCTGGCGGCGGCCAGCGCGGCGCGAATGTTGGATTCCGGGGTATCCACCGGCATCACGCACCCGGTCGTGACGATGTGGCCCCGTCCGCCGGTTTGCGCGACCGCGTCCCGCACCTCCGCGACGACGGCCTCCGGCGTGCCCCTCGAGAGCGTGTTCCACGCGTCGACGCCGCACGCGAGGCAGGTCGAGATGCGCCGCCGGGCGTCGGCGATGGTCGGCGCCGTCTCCCGCGAGTGCCAGTTGACGATCTGAACCGGGTAGTCGTCGAACAGATCGAACATCACGTTCAAGCCGTGGATGTGCAGAAACACAAGGCTCGCGCCCGCCTCGTCCAGCATTCGCAAATCGTAGGGCCGGCCGAACTCCTCGTACTCCTCGCGGGTCAGGAGATCGTGCGTCGCCATCTGGCTCGAGAAGAAGAGGCCGTCGGCCCCCGCGGAGAGGACGTTCCGCGCGAACGCGATCTGCACGTCGGTGATGACCTCGAGCCCCTCGTGGAGGGCCTCGGGGTTCTCGCGCAGATAGCGGACCGTCGCCTGCTCTCCGGCGATCGTGCGGGCGATGCTGAGTGGGCTGAACACGGTCTCGAGCACGGGCACCTCCGCGCCGACGGCGTCGGCGACGAGGCGGATCGCGTGCGCCTCGCGGCCGTAGACGCCGTGGCTCGTGTCGAGACGCCGCAGCTTCGCCCAGTCCGCGGCCTTCTTGATCGGCCGGTCGCTGATCGACCGCGTGCCCTCGCGGTTCGCCTTGTAGCCGGCCCGCAGGCCCCAGTCGTCGCCGTAATAGCCGCTCGACGGGGTGACCTTCAGGAGATCAGGCTCGTAAGCGCGGTAGAACGCGATGTGCGCCTCGGCGAGCCGCTCGGCCTTCTGGTCGTGCTCGGGAAAATGCCGCCACAGCGCCGCCGGCACCTTATCCGGCCGCTTGCCGGCGATCGCCGCGTCGATTCGCTCGCGGTGCGTCACGCCACCCCACCCCTTCCCCGAAGCATCGCGGCGACCCCGGCGATGCGATCGCGGTCCGCGTAGAACTCGCTCAACTGCTCGACCGGGACGTTGCCGCCGCTCAGGATCAGCACGACCGTGTTGCCGCGCAGCCGCTCGCCCAGGCGGAGCGCCGCGGCGGTCGAGGCCGCACCGGCCCCCTCCGCGGTCTGCCGGACCGCCTCGCCGAGCAGCACGATCGCCCGGCGCAGGTCCTCGTCGCTCACCAGCACGATCTCGTCGAGCAGGCGGCTCATGATCGTCACCGGCAGCGCGAACGGCACGCGCGTCGCGATGCCCTCCGCGAACGTCTCCATCCGGTTAAGCGAGACCATCCGCCCCTCCTTGAGCGTCCGGTAAACGGGCGGCGCGCCCTCGGCCTGGACGCCGACGACGCGGACCCGCGAGGACAGCGTCTTGGCGGTGATGCAGTGCCCGCAGGCGCCGCTGCCGGCCCCGACCGGCGCGATGATGACGTCGGCGTCCGGCAGGTCCTCCATCACCTCCAGGCTCAGCGTCCCGACGCCGGCGATCAGCAGCGGCTCGTTCGCCGAATGAACGTAGCGGTACCCTTCCGCCTCGGCGGTCCGCTCCACCCACTCCCGCGACTCGTCGAAATCGCGGCCGCGCAGCACCACCTCCGCGCCGAGCGCCCGCATCGCCGCGACCTTGAGGGGGTTGGCACCCTCCGGGGCGCCGATGATCGCCGGGACGCCGAAGAGCCGCGCGGCGTACGCGATGGACTGTCCGTGGTTCCCGGTGCTCGCGGTGATCACGCCGCGCCGCCGTTCTTCCGGGGTGAGGCGGCTCACGAGGTTGATGCCGCCGCGCACCTTGAAGGCGCCCGTGGGCAGCGTATTCTCGCACTTCACGTAGACCCGCGCGCCGAGGATCCGGTCGAGCGCCGGGGCGTGGACGAGCGGCGTCCGGTACAAGTGGGGAGCCACGATCCGTCGCGCCGCGAGCACGTCTTCGATCGTGGGGATCGGACCCGTCCAGAGGCCGTCGAGCGGGGTACCCGCCATGGCCTAGGGTATCTTGGCCGCCGTGCGGCGCGGCCCCTTCGCTATCCGCCGAACGGAAAGATCTGCGTTGCGACGAGCGCGAGCGTGAGGATGATCATCGCGACGGTCGTGACCCACGCGATGACGTTGAACGGCACAGAGTTCGTGTGGGCGCCCATGAGGCGCTTTTGGTTCACCAGCAGCAGCATGAAGATGAGGATGAACGGCAAGAGGACGCCGTTCGCGACCTGGGACAAGAACAGAATGTGCAGCAGGGGCGCCTTCGGCAGCAGGACGATGACGCACGCGCCGACGATCAGAGCGATGTACAGTCCGTAGAACACCGGCGCCTGACGCGGCGTTCGGTCGACGCCGGCCTCGAACCCGAGTGCCTCGCAGACGTAGTGCGAGGTCGCAAGCGGCAGCACCGACGCGGAGAAGATCGACGCGTTGATCAGGCCGAGCGCGAACAGCGCGGCGGCATACCGGCCGGCCAGCGGCGCGAGCGCCACCGCAGCGTCTTTCGCCGTCTCGACGTGCACGTGTTGCGCGAAGATCGTCGCGCCGCACGCCACGATGATGAACCAGGCGACGATGTCGGTCATGAGCGAGCCGATGAGAACGTCGGCTTTAGTGTACCCGTAGTCCTTGACGGTGATGCCCTTCTCGACGACGGTCGACTGGAGGTAGAACTGCATCCACGGCGCGATCGTGGTGCCGATGACGCCGACGAACATGAGCAGGTAGTCCGCCTTGAAGCTGAACGACGGGACGACGGTTGCGCGCAGAACGACCCCCCAGTCCGGGCGCGCCAGCAGGCCGGAGACGACGTAGGCCAGGTAGAACGCGCTCGCACCGAGGAAAATCCGCTCGACCGAGCGGTAGGTGCCCCGGACGACCAGCAGCCACACCGCGACCGCGCCGATCGGGACGAACACGTACTTCGAGACGCCGAAGATCTCTCCGCCGGCCGCGAGCCCCGAGAACTCCGCCAGCGTGTTGCCGAAGTCGGCGGCCAGCAGGACGAACATCACCCACACGGTGGTCCGGACGCCGAACCGCTCGCGGATCAGATCGGCGAGGCCTTTGCCGGTGACCGCACCGAGGCGGGACGCCATCTCCTGGACCACGTAGAGGGCGATCGTCACGGGGAT
This sequence comes from bacterium, assembly GCA_035691305.1. NCBI lineage: Bacteria > bacterium. Next base: position 10,886 of record DASSJF010000083.1, on the reverse strand, counting down.
CATCGTCCACAACAGCGCGTAGCCGAAGTTGGCGCCCGCGAGGGTATAGGTGGTGATCCCTCCGGCGTCGTTGTCGACGTTCTGGGTAATGATGCCCGGACCCATGATGGCGAAGAACATCGCGAGCCGGGCCATCATCGCGGCCCGGCCCGCGCGCCTCAGGATGGGAAGCGAGAAATTCACGCCCTCGTCTCCGGTCCGCGCGCCTCCCGCGCGTCCCTCCGGCGCAAGAGGTCGACGCCCCCGCCGAGCTTCCGCGTGCCGTAGGTGTCCACGATATTGTCGAGCACGTGATCCACCGTGACGATCCCGAGCAGGCGACCGCCCGGATCGACGACCGGCACGGCGAGGAGGTCGTACTTGACCAGCGCCCCGGCCACGTCGTCGACCGTAGCGTCCGGCCCCACGTAGACCAGGTCGGTCCGCATGACTTGCGCGATCGGCGTGGCGGGCGGGGTGACGATGAGCGCCCGGATCGAGAGCACCCCGACAAGCCGCTCCTGCCCGTCCACCACGTAGAGGTAGTAGATCGTTTCGTCGTCCGGCTTCGTCTCGCGGACGCGCGCCAGCACCTGTTCGACCGTCATCGTCTCGGGCAGCGCGATGAACTCCGTCGTCATCTTGCCGGCCGCGGTGTCCGGCGGATACTCGAGCAGCCGGCTGACCTCTTCGGCCGCATCCTCTTCCATGAGCGAGATCAGCTCGTCGGCCCGGTGCTCGGGGATCTCGCCGAGGACGTCCGCGGCCTCCTCCGGCGCCATCTCCTCGAGCACGTCGGCCGCGTGTTCGCTCGGCAGCTCCTGGATCACCGCCGCCTGCACGTCGGGCTCCGCCTCCTCGAGCACGTCCGCGGCCGCCTCATCGCCGAGGGCCGTGATCATCTCCATCCGTTCGTCGCGGTCGAGCTCCTCGAGCAGGTCGGCGAGGTCGGCCGGATGGATGTCCTTCAGCTTCTCCCGCGAGATGCTGAGCTTCACCGGCGTCATCGGACCGCCGAGCGCGGCGACGAGGTTCCAGGGAATCACGCCCTGCGGCAGGGGACGTCCCAGCCGCTCCAGCACCCCGGCCACGAGCGGCTCGAGGCCCAGGCGGCGCAGCAGGGACCGCGTGCCGACGTCCGCGCCGACCACCCGCAATTCGCTGCCGGTCTGGAGCAGCTCGATGTCGTTTACCCGCACGACCTTGAGATCGTCGGTGTCCACGACCTGGCTGTCGAAGATGTCGTCGCGCAGCAGCACCTCGTCCGGCTGGAGCGGCCGCGGGGCGAGCGCCCTGCGCTCGACGCGCAGGCGGATGCCCGCGGTGGACAGCTCTTGCACCGCCTCCCACGGGAGGATCGCCACGCGGCTGCGGTCGCCCGCCAGCAGGACGCCGGTGATCTTCGGGAGCCTGGCCGGGGCCTGATAGATGACGAGATCGGCGATCCGATCGAACGCATCGCCGGACGCGTCGTACACCGGTTTCCCGATGAGCTGGCTCAGGTAGTACATAGGGACGTTCTCGTCGACGGCGTGGCGCGGCACGCGCGTCGGTGTTCGGTCGGGCCGGAGTTCACTCCTCCACGTCGAAGGTAAAGACACCGTTATGCCGGCACTCTCTCCGACCGCTGTGGTCGCCCTCCGTGCCGCGCACGCGGCGGCCGAGGTGCACCGCCGCTTCTTCCGGCGCATCGAACACGTCGACTACAAGCGGCCCAACGATCCCGTCACCGAGGCGGATCGGATGGCCGAGGCCGCCATCGTCAACGTCCTACGCGAAGCCTTTCCCGCGCACGCGATCCTCGGCGAAGAAGGCGGCCGGCGCGGCGGGGGGCCGGAAACCTGGCTCGTCGATCCGCTGGACGGCACCACCAACTTCTCGCGCGGCATCCCGTGGTTCTGCGTCAGCATCGGGCTGAGCGGCGCCGACGGGGACGGCGTGCTCGGCGTCGTCCTCAACCCGATCGTCGGCGAAGTGTACGCCGCCGAGCGGGGCTTCGGCGCTTATGCCGCGTCCGTCGCCGCCCTGCCGGCAGATCCGGGTGCCTGGGGCGACCTCGCACGGTGGCGGCGCCTCCGCGTGTCGTCGGTCTCGGCGATGCGGGACGCCGGGTTCGCCACGGGGTTCCCCTACGACGTCGGCGAGTCGCAGATCAACATCGATCACTTTGTAAACGTCCGGCTCGAGACGTCCGCGGTGCGGGCCAGCGGCTCCGCGGCGCTCGGGCTGGCCTACGTCGCCGCGGGCCACCTCGACGGCTACTGGGAGATCGGGCCCAAAGCGTGGGATTTCGGCGCCGGCATCGTGCTCGTCCAGGAAGCGGGCGGGCGCGTCAGCGATCTCCGCGGCCGGCCGCTCCCCGGACCGGGCGCGGGCCTGGTGCTGGCGACCAACGGGGTGATCCACGACGCAGCGGTCGCCGTCTTCTCCCGAGGGCGGAGCGGCCTCGACTGATGCGAGTGGTCCTCGACGTGGACGGAGTGCTGGCCGATTTCATCCTCGGGTTTACCACGCTCGCCAACCGCATGTTCGGGACGCCGGTGTTCACCACGCTGGAACAAAAGTCGTGGGACGCCTATGAAGGCATCTCGGCCGCGCAATGCGCGCTGGCGTTGGAGGCGGCCGCGGCGAGCCCGGCGTTCTGGCAGGATCTGCCGCCGATCGCGTCGCCGGACGAGCTTGCGCATCTCGCCTCGATCGCACCGGCGCACGATCTCTATTTCGTAACCAACCGCTTCGGCAACGGCGCCAAAGCCCAGACCGAGACCTGGCTCCGGCGGCACGGGGTATCGGCGCCCACCGTCATCCTGTCCGAGGCCAAGGGCGAAGTGGCCAGGGCGGTTCGCGCCGACGTTCTCCTGGACGACAAAGCGGGCAACGCGGTATTCACGCAGTACTACTCGCGCGCCACCGCCGTCTATCTCATCGACCGCCCGTACAACCGCTTCGATCCCGCGGTGCTCGGCAGCAAGATCACCCGTGTGCGGACGCTGGACGAGTTTTTCGACCGGAGCGGCCTCCGCTAGACGACGTGAACGTCCCGCGGCAGCGCGCTCAGCCGGTGCGCGCCCGCGCGGTCGACGTAGACGATCTCCTCGAGGCGGACCCCGAACTCCCCGGGCAAATACACGCCGGGCTCGACCGAAAAGACGAAGCCCTCGGCGACCGGCATCGCGTTCTCGTGCGTGACGCTCGGCAGCTCGTGCCCGGAGATCCCGAGACCGTGGCCGACGCGGTGAACGAAGTATTGCCCGAACCCGCCGCGCTCGATCACGCCGCGCGCGGCGAGGTCCACGTCTTTGAGCGGCACCCCCGGCTGGATGACCTCGACGGCCGCGCGCACCGCCTCGTCGACGATCGCGTGCACCCGGCGGTATTTCGAGGACGGCGCGCCGAGGCTGACCACCCGCGTGATGTCGGACGCGTAGCCGTCGAGGCGGCCGCCGATGTCCACGACCGCGGACTCGCCGGCGGCAAACCGGCGGCTTCCGGAGTTATGGTGCGGGAAGGCGCCGTTCGGGCCGGAGGCGATCACGGTGAACAGCACCTCCTGGGAGCCGGACCGCCGGAAGGACGCCGCCGCCACCTCGGCGAGCTCGAGTTCCGACGCCCCGGCGCGGCAGGCGGCAAAGACATCGAGCACCGCGCGGTCGGCATGCGCCGAGGCGCGCCTCAGCGCCTCGATCTCATCCGGGCTCTTGCGCATCCGGACGGGGGCGGTGACCTCTGAACCGAGCGCGAGGCGCGCATCCGGATAGGCCGCCTGCAACGTCAGCACGAAATCCGCGCGCATCGTATCGTCGACGCCGAGCCGGCGCGGAGACGGCTCCCCGGCCTTGGGCCGCGCCGCCGCGAGGGCTTTGGCGGGTCCTTCGGCGTCGGTGTACGCAAAGATCGGCGCCTGCACGTGCTGCTCCGCCTGTGCGGCGTTGAGACTCGGCACCACGAACGCGGCGCCGGCGCGGGAGAGCAGCAGATAGCACGGGCGCTCGTCGGCGTGCGGCGTATAGCCGAGCAGATAGCGCAGATCGTCCCCCGGCGAGATCGCGAGAAGGTCCATCCGCCGCTCGTCCATCAACCGCCTGACGCGGTCCAGCCGTCCCGCCGTGTCCACCCGGACCACCCCCTCGCCTCGCGCTTCAACGGAACCGCGGGCGCCTCCTTGACAGGGGCAGCGGCGCTAGGGTACATCGAAAGCCGTGGCCAGCAGGTCTCCGGCGCTGCCGAAAGAGAGCGCTGTCGCGCGCGCGCGCCGGGCGCGGCAGATCGCCGCCCGGCTGGCGAAGCGCTACCCGCACGTGGAAATTCCGCTTCACCACCGCAACCGGCTCGAGCTGCTGATCGCGACGATCCTGTCGGCGCAGAGCACCGACGCGATGGTGAATCGCGTCACCCCCGCCCTCTTCGCTCGCTGGCACACCGCCGCCGACTACGCCGGCGCCGCGCCGAGCGAACTCGAGACGATGATCCACAGCACCGGGTTCTTCCACGCGAAGGCGCGCGCGATCCAGAACATGGCGCGCGCGCTGCTCGAGCGCCACGGCGGCCAAGTGCCGGACACCATGGAAGAACTCGTGGCGCTGCCGGGCGTCGGCCGCAAGACCGCCAACGTCGTGCTCGGCGCGGCTGGCGTGCCGGGCATCGTCGTCGATACGCACGTCCGACGGCTGACGCGGCGGCTCGCGCTGACGCCGAACGACGATCCCGACAAGATCGAGCGGGACGTCATGACCCTGCTGCCGCCGAAGGGGTGGAGCGATTTTTCGCTGCGGCTGATCTTTCTCGGCCGGGAGATCTGCACGGCGGCCAGGCCGACATGCCCGGAGTGTCCGCTCCGGGATCTCTGCCCGTCCGCGCGCTATCTCGGATCGCCGCCGTGGATGTCCAAGGCAACGCGCCGGCCGGGGCGGGCCGCGCCCGCGGCGGCGCGCGGCGCACGCCCGGGACGGTCTCCCGCGGCGGCATCTCGGAGGGTGCGATGAACGGTTTGCTTGAGGGCAAAACCGCCATGGTGATGGGCGTCGCGAACCGCTGGAGCATCGCCTGGGCGATCGCGCAGGCGTTCGCGCGCCACGGCGCGCGCCTTGTTTTCACGTTTCAGGGCGAACGCCAGGAGGAGGACGTGCGGGAACTGGCCGGGACGCTCGACGGCGCGCGCGTGCTGCCGTGCGACGTCACGCAGGACGAGGCGCTCGCCGCGCTTGCGCGGGCGCTCGAGACGGACGGCGTCGGCCTCGACGCGGTCGTGCATTCGATCGCGTTCGCCAACCGCGAGGACCTCGGCGGCGCGTTCGTGGACACGTCGCGGGCCGGCTTCGGCCTCGCGATGGACGTGAGCGCGTACTCGTTCGTCGCCGCGGCGCACCACCTGCTGCCGGTGCTGCGGCCGGGGGCGAGCCTGATCACGCTCACCTATATCGGCTCGACGCGCGTGATGCCGAACTACAACGTCATGGGCGTGGCCAAGGCGGCGTTGGAAGCCAACGTCCGCTATCTCGCCGGCGATCTCGGCCCGCGGGGCTATCGCGTCAACGCCATCTCGGCGGGGCCGATCAAAACGGCGTCGGCCCGGGCGATCCAGGGATTCAGCCGCATCCTCGAGGTGATGAAGGAACGGGCGCCGCTCCGCCGCAACACCGACCCCGGCGAAGTCGCCGACGCGGCCGTGTTCTTGGCCAGTCCGCTCTCGCGCGGCGTCACGGGCGAGGTGCTCTTCGTCGACAACGGCTTCCACACGACGGGGTTGTAGGGCGGAACGTTGCCGCCATCGATCTCCAGTTCTGACGGCGGACGCCGGCAGGCCTGGTCGCGCGTGCTGCTCCTGCTCGCACTCGGCGCGGGCGTGCAAGCGGCGCCGGGCGCCGCCGCCGCGACCCCGGCCGCGGGGGACATCATCCGGCACGTCGTCGCCGCGCAGACCGCCGCCGCGGTGTCGTCGGCCGACGTGCAGTTGAGACTGCGCATCCACAAGGGCCCGGCGGAACCCCCGGACTGCGTGTTCAACGGGACCCTGCGCGTGGAACAAGGACGGCAAATCGTGCAGGTTCAGCAACAGTCGGCCGGCGTGGTGTGCGCCCTGGCGAACCGCTACGCGCTGGGACGGCTCTTCGAAGCCTCCGAGCCGCTCGAGTCGTTTCTCGCGCGGTTCGATTTCTCCGTGACCGGCGAGAAACTGGTGGACGGCGGGCCTTGGTATCTGGTTCAGGGTACGTCACGCGATCCTCAAGGGAATCCGCACCGGCTCGCGCTTTGGATCGATGATGCCCGCGGAACCGTTCCGGAAGGCACGATCAGCTACGCGTGGGGCGATATCGACACTCAGCAGACCTACACCCGGCTCAACAACGCCTGGATCCTAACGCGACAGCTGCTCGCCGCGCGACGGTTCGACGCTTCGCTGGAGCTCGAGTATCGCAACTTCGTGTTCGCGCATTAAAGCGGATACGACGCGCACGTCGTCGCGAGCGGACACGCTTCGCAGCGCGGCCGCCGCGCCGTGCAGATCGTCGCGCCGAGGTCCATCAGCGCCTGATTGAAGTCGTAGGCGCGGCCGCGCGGCAGCAGCCGCTCGGCGAGCTCCCAGAGCGCGCGGTCGCCGACCGGCCGGCCGGCGCCCACCCAGACTCTCGTTAGAAGCCGCCGGACGTTGGTGTCGAGAATCGCCGCGTCCTCGCCGAACGCGAAGCTGAGGACCGCGCCGGCAGTGTACGCCCCGATGCCCTTGAGCGCCAGCAGGCCGTCGCGGCTGCGCGGCAGGCGGCCGCCGTGGCGCCGCACGACCGTCCGCGCAATCGCCCGCAGCCGCAGCGGGCGGATGTTGTAGCCGAGCGGGTACCACGCCTCGCGGACTTCGCCCGCGGACGCGGCGGCGAGCGTCTCGAGCGAGGGATAGCGGCGAAGCCATTCACGGTATTTCGGAATGACGCGCGACACCTGCGTCTGCTGGAGCATGATCTCCGAGACGAGCACGCGGTACGGGTCGCGGGTGCGCCGCCACGGCAGGTCGCGGCCGGACCGCGCGTACCAGGCGAGCAGGCGCCGGCAAAAGGTACGGCGGGCCGCCGGGGACGCCGCGATGCGCCGCGCCGCGCGCACGGCGGCTACGGGCGCGCGGTGACGCGCGCGAAGTACACCGACGCGCCGGCCGCGCTCGTGTGCGTCCAGATCACGTCGAGCGCGCCCGCGTCGGACAACACACTCGGGTAGGCATTGTCGCCGTCGGCGGTCAGCCGCAGCGCCGGCCCCCAGCCGTTCTTGTACCGCCGCGCGTAGATCTGTCCGTCGTCGGCGTCCCACCCGGTCCAAATCGCGCCGGTCGCGTCCGTCGAGACCGACGGATGATACGCCGGTGTGGGGCCCGCGGACAGCGCGACGGGCGCGCTCCACGTCCCGCCGGCCCGGCGCGCGTAGTCGATCGTCGAGCCTCGCGCGTCGTGCTGTTCCCAGACGAGCGCCAGCCGGCCCTGGCCGTCGGCCGCCACGTCGGGATTGAACTCGTCCTCCCGCGTGCGGGAGACGCCGTCCGGAGCGCCCCAGCCGGACGCGTACTCCGCGTATCGGAGCTGGTAGACGCGGCCGTTGTACTGGTACCAAACGGCGTGCAGGCGTCCCGCGAAATCCGAAACCAGCGCCGGGTTGATCGAATCGGGCGGGCCGGGCGAGATCAGCGCCGGACGAGACCAGGCGCTCCCGTCGTAGCCCGTATAGAGAATCTCGTAGATCGACCCGTGTTTGGTCGGAACGGGACTCCGGCCTTCGCGGATGCCGTACCAGACGACGTGCGGGCGGCCCGCCCGGTCGAGCGCCACGGCGGGATACCCGGCGTAGAGGCCGGCCGGAGAGATGCGGAGCTGCGGGGCCCTCCACGCGCCGGCGCCGCCGCGCCCCGGCGCCCACTCACGGTAATAGACTTTGCCGACCCCGTCGTCGTACCGTGTCCACACGACGTGCAGGCGTCCGGAAGCATCCACGGCGAGCGCGGCCAGGCGCGAGGAAATCGGACCGTCACTCGCCTGAGCGAGCGGCGCCCAGTGCGCGCCGCCGTCCCGCGACGCGGCGAGCAGAATCTGCGGCGGCGTCCCTCCGGCGTACGCGGCGACGAGCACGCCGCCGGCGCGCGCAAGCTTCACCCCGTTGTTCGACGCGGTCGCGTCGCTCGCGACGCCCCGGGCGATCATCACAGGCGGCCGGACCGCGAACGCGGGCCCGCCCGCGGCACGAGCGGGCCGATCGGCAGCGGGCGCGGCGAGCAGCAGGGCGACGAGCGTGAGACCGGCGGCACGCGCGACGGACGAACACACGGCAGAGAGGATTGGCGCATGCCGGGGCGCTTCCTTCCGCACGCGAGGTGATCGAAGCGCGGCGGTCTAATAACACGCGGGCCGATCGGCCATCGCAACTCGGCGGGAGCGCGCAGAATGGCGGAGTGGAAACAGGGACGCAGCGCGGTGCTGGCGCAGCGCGGCATGGTGGTCACCGACCATCCCCTCGCGTCGGCCGCCGGCCTCGCGGTCCTCGAGCAGGACGGCAACGCGATCGATGCCGCCGTTTGTGTCTCCGCCGTGCTCGGCGTGGTGCTTCCGATGATGAACGGCGTCGGCGGCGACACGTTTGCGACGTACTACGACGCCGGCACCGGGAGGGTCACAACGCTCCTCGGCAGCGGTGCGGCGCCGAAGGCCGCCACCCCCGCGTGGTTCGCGGCCCACGGGCACACCGGGATGCCGCTGCGGGGGATGCTGTCCCCGTCTGTGCCGGGCGCCGTCGACGCGATGGCGGTCGCGCTCGCGCGGTGGGGCAGCGGCCGCTTCACCCTCGACCGCCTGCTCGCGCCGGCGATCCACTACGCGGAGTCGGGTTTCCCGTTGAGCGAGCGCGTGGCGTCGTGGTTCGCCGAATCCGAAGACCTGCTGCGGAGGCATCCGTCGTCCGCGCGCATCTATCTGCCGGACGGCCGGGCGCCCCGGGTGGGCGACATTCTGGTGCAGCGAGACCTCGCGCGCTCGCTGCGGACGATCGCCGCGGACGGTCCGCGCGCGCTCTACGAGGGACCGCTCGCGGATCGGATCGCGGCGTACATGCGCGGGCACGGGGGATTGATGACCCGCGAGGACCTGGCCGCACACCGGTCGGAGATCGCCGACCCGGTCGCGGCCCCGTACCGCGACCTCGTCGTGCACACGACGCCGCCGCCGTCGCAGGGCTTCGTGCTGCTTGAGATGCTCAACATCCTCGCCGGAGACGACCTCGGCGCTCTCCCTTGGGGATCCGCCGACGCCGTGCACCTCGCCGTCGAGGCGAAGAAACTCGCCTTCGCGGACCGCCTCGCCTACGTCGGCGACCCGCGCTTCGTCGCCAACCCGCTCGACCGGCTGCTCGACCCCGCCTACGCGAAGGGCCGCCGCGCGGCCCTCGATCTCCGGCGTGCGATCGACGCCGCCGTGCCGGGCGCCCTGCCGGAGGCCGCGGGGGACACAACGGCGTTCGCCGTCGCGGACCGGCACGGCGACGTCGTCTCGTGGATCACCAGCATCTCGTCGGCGTTCGGCTGCGGCGAGGTCGTGGACGGGACCGGCATTCTACTGAACAACCGCGCCGGCCGTGGCTTCAGTCTGGTGCCCGGCCACCCGAACCTGATCGCCCCCGGCAAGCGGACGATGCACACGCTGATGGCCTTCATCGCGACGCGCGGCGGCCGGCCGGCGCTCGCCTGGGCGACGCGGGGCGGCGACGCGCAGGCGCAGTGGGACTTCCAGGTGCTGATGAACCTGACGGCCTACCGGCTGAACGTGCAGGACGCGGTGGAGCGACCGCGCTGGTTCAGCTTCCCCTCGACCGATCCGGAAACGGTGGGCGCGCCCTTCGAGCTGCGGATGGAAGCCGGCTTTCCGGCGGAGACGTACGAGGAGTTGCGGCGCCGCGGCCATCGTGTGATCACGCCGCGCCCCGGCATCGGCGGTGTGCAGGCGATCGAGGTCGATGCGGAGCGCGGCGTCTACGCCGGCGGGTCGGACCCGCGCGCCGACGGCTGCGCGATCGGTTGCTAACGATCGGTCCCTAATTTTGCGGAGGCGGTCATGGCCAACGTCAGGCACGAACGCACCCTGATTCTCATCAAGCCGGACGGCGTGCAGCGCGCGCTGACCGGCGAAATTCTGGGCCGGTTGGAGCGGGCCGGCCTCAAGATCGTCGCGCTGCGGATGGTGCGCGCGGAGCGCGCGACCCTCGAGCGCCACTATCCGTCCAACGAGGACTGGGTGCGGACCATCGGCGGCAAGACGAAGGAGGCGTTCGAGACGTACGGCTGGGACGTGAAAGCGCGGATGGGCACCGACGACGCGCTCGAGATCGGGCGGCGGGTGCGCGGCTGGCTGATTGACTTCATGATGACGACGCCGATCGTGGCGGCGGTCTTCGAGGGCGTCCACGCGGTGAGCGTGACCCGCAAACTCGTCGGCGCCACGTTGCCCGTCTTCGCCAACCCCGGCACGATCCGGGGCGACTTCGCGACCGATGCGCCCACCGTCGCCAACGAGGCCCAGCGGCCGGTCCGCAACCTGATTCACGCTTCCGGGACCGTCGAGGAGGCCGAGCAGGAGATCGGACTGTGGTTCAAGCCCGCGGAGACCCACCGGTATCCCCGCGCCGATGAAGCGGTGATGTTTGGCGCCGGCTGACGGGCACTAACCTGCGATAGGCACCGCGGGTACCGCCTCGCGTCCATTCCAGAGAAGCGGTGGCTTCGCCGGCCCGTTCTCAGAAAACGCGAGTGGGATCGAGCGCGTCCCGCAGGCCGTCCCCTACGTAGTTGACCGCGAGGACCGTCAGGCAGATCATCAGCCCTGGGAAGACCGCCATGTGGAGAGCGAGATCGAGGTAGTTCTTGGCATCGTAGAGGAGCCGCCCCC
>DASSJF010000082.1 GCA_035691305.1 bacterium | reverse complement strand
GGCCGCGGCCGGCCGTGGCGCGCGGCGCCGGGCCCCGACCGAGATGGCCGACCAGATACGAAACGGTGGCGCGCAGCGCCTCGCGCGGCACGATCATATCGACGAGGCCGTTCCGGAACAGCGTCTCCGCGCGGTGCGAGTCGGGCGGCAGCGACGCGCCCGTGGTGTGTTCGATCACGCGTGGACCGACAAATCCGATCTGGGCACCGGGCTCGGCGATGATCACGTCGCCCAGGGTCGCGAAGCTGGCCGTGACGCCGCCAAAGGTCGGATCGGTCAGCATCGAGATGAAGGCCAGGCCGTGGCGATCGTGGCGGGCGGCGGCCGCGGCGACCTTCGCCATCTGCATGAGCGAGAGCATGCCTTCCTGCATCCGGGCGCCGCCGCTCGCCGCGACGGTGACGACCGGGATCCGGCGGCGCGTCGCCTGCGCGAAGGCGTTCGCGACCTTCTCGCCGACCACCGAGCCCATCGTGCCGCCGAGGAACTCGAAATCGAAGACGACCAGGACGACCGGCCGGCCGCCGATACGGCACAACCCGGTCGTCACCGCCTCGCGGAGGCCGGTCTGCCGGCGCGCCTCGATCAACCGCGCGCGATACGGCTTGCGATCCATGAACTGCAGCGGGTCGACGGAGATGAGCCCGCGGTCGAGCTCGCGGAACGTTCGCGGATCGGCGAGCATCCGGATCCGGGCCGGCGACGGCATCGCGAGGTAGCGGCCGCACCCGGCGCAGACGTACACCCGCTCCTCGAGGGCCTGCGCCGGATGCTCGAGCCGGCACGACGGGCAGACAACCGGCGCCGCGGCGGGCCGCGGCCGGCGGAGCACTAGACGACCCCGGCGGCCCGCAGCGACTCCACCTGCGCGGCCGCGCACCCGAGCTCGCTCAGCACGGATGCGGTGTGCTGCCCCAGCGTGGGCGGCGGCGTCCGCACGGCGCCCGGCGTGTCGGAAAATTTGAGCGGGACGCCGTTCACGCGGACCCGTCCCGCGCGCGGGTGGTCGACGTCCACCACCATCTCGCGGTGCAAGACTTGGGGATCCGTCATCACCTCGTCGATGCGCGAAATCGGCCCGGCGGGCACGCCGGCCTCGAGGAGCCGCGCGAGCCACTCCGCGGTGGTGCGGCTCCGAAAGACCGGATCCAGCGCGTTCAGCAGCTCGCGGCGGTGCTCGACTCTCGCCGCGTTCGTGGCAAACCGAGGGTCGTCTACGAACGGCACCTCGAGCGCCCGGCAGAAGCGCCGCCACAACCCTTCGCTGCCCACCGTCACGGTGACGTAGCCGTCTTTGGTCGCGAACGGCTGATACGGCACCAGGTTCGTGTGCGCGGAGCCGACCCGCGGCGGGTTGTCCCCGGTCGCAAAGTAATTGGCGGCCATGTACGTCATCCACGCCACCTGGCCGTCGAGCATCGCCGCGTCTACCCACTGCCCCTGCCCGGTCCGGTCGCGCGCGCGCAGCGCGGCGAGAATGCCGTAGGCGGAAAACATCCCGGCGCAGATGTCGGCGACGGCGACACCCACCCGCATTGGATTGCCGTCCGGCTCGCCCGTGATCGCCATCAGCCCGCCCATCCCCTGCACGATGAGATCATAGGCGGGCCGCTCGCGGTACGGACCGGTCTGGCCAAACCCCGAGATCGAGCAGTACACGAGGCGCGGCAGCCGCGCCCGCACCGTCCGGTAGCCGAACCCCAGCCGGTCGATCGTGCCGGGCCGAAAGTTTTCGACCAGCACATCGGCGCGGGCCAGCAGCCGCCACAGCAGCTCCCGGCCGCGCGCGTCCTTGAGGTTGAGCGTGAAGCTCTCCTTGTTGCGGTTGATGCAAATGAAATAGGCGCTCTCGCCCTCGATGAAGGGCGGGCCCCAGCCGCGCGTGTCGTCGCCGCCGTCGGGGGCCTCGACCTTGATCACCCGCGCGCCGAGATCGGCCAGCATCATCGTGCAATACGGACCGGCGAGCGCCCGCGTCAGGTCGGCGATGAGCAGCCCGTCGAGCGGCCCCGGGGCTGCGGCCCGGCCCGACGCGTCGCCGCCTCGGGCGGCGGTCACTTCTGCACGAAGGCGAAGCAGCGGCAGAACGCCGCCTCGCCGCCTTTGAAGCGGAACGGGAAGGCGCCGAACCACACGCGCATGTTCAGCACCTCGTCGATCATGCCGCCCACGTTCTCGACGTGGAAGACGCCCTTCGGGAACAGGTACGTGTGCGTGGCCTGGTAGGCCTCGGGCCACGGGAACGCCTCGTCCATCGGCATACCGATCTTCTTTTCCACCTCCGGCACGAGATCCGGCCGCGCCCGGCGGACGTTCGTGTTGAACGGATGGTCCGTCGAGATCGCGTCGACGGCGAGCCAGCGGATACCGCGGTCGAGCACCCAGTCGCAGAACTCGAGCTGCGGGCCGGGGTGTTTGAGGAACGCCCGCGGCAGGTCGGGCTTGTCGCGGTTGCGCGCCTTGTACCAGTCCTCGTTGTAGTAGTGATGGTAGCCGGTGTGGATGACGAGGATGTCGCCGCGCCGGATTTTGACCTTGTGCTTGCGCTCCCAGCGCTCGAAGTGCTCCGGCCCGTAGATGTCGTAATCGCCGACGCCGAACTGGGTCAAATCGACGATGCACGCCGGTCCGAGCAGCGACTCGAGCGGAATGCCGGCGACGTCCGGCCCCGGGTCGTTGAAGTGCAGCGGCGAGTCGAGATGCGTCGCGATGTGGTTGGTGCTGCTGATCAGCTGGGCGTTCACGCCCTCGAACGCCATCTTCTTGACCCACTTGATCGTGGGACCCTCGTAGAACGCGAACGGCGGCGAGTCCACGCTAAAATTTTGGGACAAGTCCAGCACGCGGACCCGGCTCAGATCCGCCGCCTTGAACGCCATGGGCCATGCCTCCCGTCCGAATGGTTTGAGAAACGTGCGCGACTACGGGCTGCGCAAGAGAGTTCCACTCCGCGGCGCACGAATCATCCCGGGCCACCGCCCGCGGCCGGCGGCGTCCGCGCCTCTGCGGGCAGGCGCGCGGGTACAATCAAAGAGATGCTAACGCTCTTTGTCGCCACCGAACAGGGGCTGCTGGTCGTCCACCACGCCCTCGCGTGGACCGTCGAGCGTCATCTCGAGCAGCGCGCCGTCGAAAGCGTCGCCGTCGACCCGCTCGTTCCGTCCAACATCTATTGCGGTACGCTCGGACACGGCCTCTGGCGGAGCGACGACGCCGGGCGCTCGTGGGAGGAGGCCGGCCCCGGGATCACCCATCGGGACGTGATGTCGGTCGCCGTCAGCGCGACCGAGTCCGAAGACGGCCCCGCCGTCGTGTATGCCGGCACCGAGCCGAGCGGCGTCTTTCGCTCGGTCGACGGCGGCGCATCGTGGACGCAATCGGGCGGACTGCTCGCCCTCCCGTCCAGATCGACCTGGAGCTTCCCGCCGAGACCGGAGACCCATCACGTCCGGTGGATCGAGCCGGATCCCGTCTCCACCGGGCGGCTCTACGTCGCGATCGAGGCGGGGGCGCTTGTGCAATCGCCCGACGGCGGGCGGACGTGGGAAGACCGCGTACCGGGCGGACCGTACGATACGCACACCGCGTCCACCCACCGGCTCGCGCCCGACCGCGTGTACTCGGCGGCCGGCGACGGCTACTTCGAGAGCCTGGATGCCGGCAAGACGTGGACGCGCCACATGCAGGGCCTGCGCCACCGATATCTGGTCGGCATAGCGGTCGAGCAGGAAAATCCTGACAACGTGATCGCGTCCTGCGCCGAGGGCCCGTGGAGCGCCTACGATCCGCCGCACGCGGAAGGATACGTCTACCGGCGATCGGGCGGCCGCCCGTGGCAGACCGCGATGGACGGCCTGCCGGCGGCGGCCGGGACGTCTGTGTCCCGGTTCGCGGAACATCCGGACGCGCCCGGGACGCTGTACGCCGCCAACAACCACGGCGTCTTTCACACAACCGACGCCGGCGGCCGGTGGACCGCCCTCGACATCCCCTGGCCCCATGCCGCGCTCGACGGCGGCGTCGAGGCGCTCGCGGCGCTCGTCGAGTAGTCGTGCTAGGAACCGGTCCGAACTTGTCCGGGGGGTGCCGACTTCCCGCGCGGAACGTCGTTGGCGTCGAGGTTCTGCATGATAGGGCTATCCTTCGCAGTGTGTCGCAGCGCGTCGAACCCCAGCCCGAGGAAGACCTCAACGACACGGGGATCAAACTGCGACCCCGCACACCGCCGTAGCTCGCCGGTCGCTTCCTCGTGGGTGCGCGCCCCTTTGTAGGGTCGGGCGTCGATCATCGCGCTGTAGGCGTCCACCACGGCGAGGATACGCGCTCCGAGCGGGATCTGCTCGCCCGTCAGGCGGTCCGGGTAGCCGGCTCCGTCCCACCGCTCCTGGTGGTGACGGACGAGCTTCGCCACCCCGCGCATCCGGTCCACGGCGCTCAGAATCTCCTCCCCGATGACGGGGTGCCGGCGCATCACCGTCCATTCCGTCTTCGTCAACGGCATCGGTTTGCGCAGGATGCGGTCGGGAATGCCGATCTTGCCGATATCGTGCAGCCACGCGGCTCTTCGGATGTCCTTGATCTCCGCTTCGCTGCAATTGAGCTTAGTGGCAACAGCTTCGGCCCACCGCGCGATGCGTTCGCTGTGATCGGCGGTGTACGTATCGCGAGACTCGACTGCCGTCGCCAGGGCCACGACCATTTGCAGGTACGCCTCTTCGAGGTTCTGGTGCAGCCGGGATCGCTGGATCGCCGTACCCCCCATATTGGCGATACCTTCGACGAGCCGCACCTCGCCCTCGGCGAACGGCTGACCGTGCGGTGGCCTGAGCCGGGCCAGCGTGAGTGTCCCCACCACCTCGTCTTCGGCCCGCAGCGGAACGATGGCCATCGGGCCGAGCCGCTGGTACGGAGCGCGGTCCAGCCATGCCGACGCATGGAGGTGAAAGTCCGCGACGACGAACGGCTCGCCGGTGCGCACCACTTCCCCGGAGTGGGAGTCCTCGACCGGGAATGTCGACCCCGCCTCCTCGCCGGGCGCCCCATGCGTCGAGACTCGAGTGAATGTGCGTCGTTCGCCGTCGAGCAAGTTGACGGCGCCGTGTTGGGCTCCTAGGAGCGCCATCGCCGAGTCCAGGAGATTGCGATAGATCTGCTCCGGAGTCTGGGCGACCCGCAACGACTTGCTGAGGTGGTAGAGATTTTCGAGTTCGGCCATCCGTTGCGCGCTGGCGTCGTGGAGGTACGCGTTCTGGAGGGCCACCGCGGCCTTCTGTGAAAACGTGTGAAAGACGTCCTGTTCTGCGTCCGCCCACGTCCGCGGCGTGTCATAATAGCAGCCGGCCACGCCGATGACCTGGCCCTCATACACGAGAGGCCAGGCGCCAAGCGCGCGGTAGCCCTCCTCACGGGCGAGGCGAACGAGAGGCGACTCCGGCGGGAGGGCGTGGATGTCGGAGACCAGCATGGGTTGCGTTTCATCCATATGTTGGCCCCAGGGCAATACAAGGCTGCGGGGATCCGTCGCCGGCAGCGCCCGGCCGCGCGAAAGTTCCTCGAGCCACCGGATCATTTTCGGTGCATAGCCACTCGACAGCGCGTGTGACCATCGGCACGTCACCGTCCCGTCGCCTTCGTAGAGATACACCGCGGCACGGTCGGCCCCGCTCAGACCCAGCGCGGCCCGCCCAATGACCTCGACCGTCTGGGCGACCGTGAGTCGGCGATTGAGCGCAGGGCCCAACGCCAGCAACCGACCCATCATCGAGGCGCGGGTGCGAAGAGCCTCCTCGGCGCGCTTCCGCTCGGACACGTCCCGCGCCACAACGAGGACCGCGGGACGCTCCGCTAATTGGAAATCGTGGGAACTGATCTCCACATCGATCAGCCGGCCGTCTTTCGTCCGGTGCTGCCACTCGCCCGCCGATCGCAGGCGGGGACGCGTCTTGTTCATGTATCGGTGGAGACGATCGACTTCGTCGGGCGGGCGGATGTCGCTGATCCGCATCTTCAGAAACTCCTCCGACGAATAGCCGTACAATGCGACAGCCGCGTCGTTCACCTCGAGAAACCGGAGCGTTTCGGGATCAAAAATCCACATGGGCAGCGGGTTGCCGGCAAACATGAGCCGGAACCCCGCCTCGGTTCTACGCGTCGTCTCCCTACCCGTCGCATCCCGCTCGGCGATGACGCTGACCAGGGGCAGGGCAAGCAACGCCGTGACGCCCATGAAAGCCTGCAACTGGAGCAGTGAGTCGTTTGGCGTCGCGCCTATGAAGGGGCCGCGGCCCTTCACGGTGCCCCATACGGCGAGCGTGGCGAGAAGCGCGATGACCGTTGCCGTCTCTCGCCGGTCAAATCGGAAGGCGGCCCAGACCAGAAACGCCGTCGTGAGGTACGCGAATGGGAATACACCACCGAACACCACCGCGCTCACCGCGAGCAGGCCCAGGAGAAACAGGGCGCGTTCGAGCGCCGCTGACGCACTCAATCGGACACGCGGATGCCTGGCCCATAGGATGATGAGGGGTGCGGCGATCAGCACGCCGGTGGCATCGCCCAGCCACCACGTCAGCCAGATTTGCCCGTAGTCGGCCCAGCGCGCGAAACCACCGAGCGCCAGGCTCGTGGGGCCGACTGTTGCGGCGATCATGGTGCTGAGCACCGCGGCCAGGAGGACGAATTTGAAGACGTCCTGAGCACGATCGAACACGTCGCTGCCCCGGGCGCATCGGTTCACGAGGTACGCCCCGACGAGCCCTTCCAACATGTTTCCGATTGCGATGCCGAGCGACGTCCAAACGGTCCCCGCGGTTGTAAGATTGGCCAGAAAGGCGCCGACGAGGATCCCGGGCCACGTACCATAGCCAATCAGAAGCAACGACGAAAGAGCGATGCCCGAGGAAGGCCACACCGCCGTGGCGCTCGGGTGGAAAAAGGCCAGCCTGAGCCCCAGTTTCGCGGCGGCGAAGTAGACGGCGGCCACCGACGCAACGGTGACCGCGCGGCGTGGTGTGAAACGGACCATCATCTGCGCAGACGTCATGGACCGTATCCCGCCTGGCCTGCCGTCCTTCCGCGCGGGCGCGCCGGCGGCATTACTCAACGGCATAAGCCGAGTACGCAATGTTCGCGCGGCGTAGACGACACGCCGAACGAGGCACGGCGTCACGCGTTTGCAGGGTGAGAATGGACCCGGTGTCGGGCTTCCGTCGGACCGCGCCTCGCCTGGCCCACAATCGTGCGTCATACCCTTCGACCGGTAGTCTTAGACAAATCGATGGAACCTTGGTGGCACCTTAACACCGGGTCGGCCCAATCCGGAAGCAAAATGGTCTGTCGAGATATGCCTTCGCCCTGGGCAAAGCGCTCTAACAGATTGGAAGACCCGCGCCTCTGCGACCGGGATGATCACATCCACAAAGCAACGCGATCAACTAGGCTTTTGAGCTGTTCTCTGCCATGGCCCGCAGCGCCGCCTCAAAACAGATTCGCGGGGGATGAACGAGTCCGGCGCCGACCTGGCCGATGCCGGCCTTGCGGTGCGCGATACCGGTGTTGATCCGCGGCAGGATGCCGGTGCGGATGACCTTCCGGACGTCGACGCCGGCCGGCGTGCCACGGAAATCGAGCGCGGGAATGCGATATGCGTCGTGCTCGACGAGCGTGATCTCGTACATTTCGAGCGTCGAGTTGACCGCGTCCTGGACGGTCCCCCCGACGAACGTGACAATGGCGGGCGCCCCGGCCATCGCGAAGGCCCCGATCCCTGCCGTCTCGGTGATCGCCGAATCGCCCATGTCCGGATTCCCGTCCTCCGCGGTGAACCCCGGAAAGTAGAGGCCGCGCGGCACCGCGGCGGGCCCGACGAACCACCGCTCCCCCAGCCCACTCACCCGAATGCCGAACTCAGTGCCGTTTCTGGCCATGGTGGTCACAAGCGTGCTGTGCGGGATGCCGTGCGCGGCGTCCATCGTCGCCTTACACGCCGCCATCACCGGGTTCAGCATCGCGATGTCGTTGCCGGCGAGAAACTCGAGGATTTCGGCCTGCCGGTCCGCGGACGCCCCGGTGCGGACAATGTGCGGGCCGAGCAGCCGGCTCAACAGCGCGGACCCCGCTTTGTTGCGGTTGTGGCCCTCGTCCCCCATCTGCAGCGCCTGGGCGATCAGGGCCTTCATGTCCAGTCCCCCGGCCAGCTCGAGGGCCCGTCCGACGACCGGCCCGAGCGTCCGCTCGAACCACCGCAGGCGGTCAACCACGCTCCGGTCGTACGCTCCGTACCGCAGCACCTTGCCGTAGCCCTCATTAAATGTGGTAAACGCTCGGGTGCCGCCGGCCCGGTTTTCCACGATGCAGACCGGCATCGACGCCGAGATGATACCGGCCATCGGCCCGACGGCCCGGTGGTGGTGGCAGGGTTCGAAGCGGATATCCCCGGAGGCGGCGAGGGCTTCGGCCTCTCCTTCGGTTTCCGCCCGCCGCTCGTAGAGCAGCGCTCCGATCACGGCGCCGCGCACGGGTCCGGACATCCGCTCCCACGTGATCGGCGGCCCCGCGTGCAACAGCAGATCGTCCGACAGTGCGGGGATCACGTCGCGCGCCCTGGCTACGCCGACCAGCACGGGGGTGGCGGCGAGGACCCGTGCCATCGCTTCCCGGTTGGCGCGGTCGATCAACTCTCCCGCCGCCGTCGTGTTCACGTCAGCCGCTCCAAGAGATCCAGCAATTCCGAATCCCCCGAAGCGGGCGGCTGCCAGTCGACGTCGATCACCGGAACCTCCTGATCGCGCAGGCTGTCGGCGAAAACGCTGAGCCCGACGTTCACCACGTGCGGCGGCCCGGCCAGCAGCGCGTCGGCGCCCGGGACACCGCCCGCGGGCGAGCCTTGTGCGGCCACGGGCGGACCGGACCCTCGGGCGGCGGCCGTCAGCATCGCGGACAGCGCGTCCGCATCGAAAACGCGGGCGGCGATCGCGCCGGCGAGCAGCGCGGCTCGGGCGTTGCTTTCCTCGACGAGCACCCCGGCCGATTCGAGGCGCGCCACCTGCCGGCTTCGCTGCTGCGGATCCTCGTCGGTGCCGCAAACGGACGCGACGACGGCCAACCTGCGCCCGGCCGCCTGAGCGGCCGCGCGCGCGGCTGCGATCACGGGGGCGAGCGCGCCGGCAGGGTCGGGATGAACGCCGAGTCCGATGACAACGTCGAGCAGCAGCACCGCCGCCTCGGAATCGGCGGCCTCCTGCCTGAGGCGGGCCGCGCGGAGCGTCATGTCGAGCATCGGGTGCAGACGGCCCACCGTGAACAGATCGTCGCCGAGATCGAGGATGGTGTGGCCGCGGCTGGGCCCGGCGCCTTCGTGGCGCCGGGCCCGGACGGCGCTGACGTTGGTGAACAATGGGCGCAGCGTCTGCTCGAGCAGCACGACCGCTTCGCCGGCCAGCGTGCCGCCGCTCATCAATCCGCGCAGGTACTGCTGCGACGGAGCGAGCGTCCTCGCCCCCCCGCGGGCCCGTGCCGCGATACGCTCGAGTACCGCGCGGTCGTCCGCGAGAACGGCCGTTTGTCCCGGTGGCGCCGCGGCGAGCCGGGCGGCGTCCTCCAAAGTGTACACCTGCCGGACGCGCGGCGGAGCCGCGACCGGTTCCCCGCCGGTGAAGATGACAATCACCGGCTTGCCGAGCGACGCCGCGTCGTCGAGCAGCACCGCGGCAACCGGCGTCGCCGGCGGCTTCGAGGCCACGACGACAATGCGCGTCTCCGGATCGCGACCGAGGATCGCGAGCGCCCTGCGGGCCGTGGCACCGCCGACCGCCGCCGAGAGATCTCGTCCCCCCGTGCCGAGGGCGTGCGAGATCCCGCCGCCAAAGCGGTGCACGAGCGCGGCCACTTCCTGGATGCCCGTCCCCGAGGCACCCACGATCCCGACCGCGCCGCGCCGGACCCGGTTGGCGAACCCGAGCGCGGCGCCGCCGAGCAGGACCGTCCCGCAGTCCGGTCCCATCACCAGCCGCCCGGCCGCCGCCGCGTCACGCTTGAGCGCCACTTCGTCGTTGAGCGGGACGTTGTCGCTGAACAACATGAGGTGCAGGCCGGCGCGAAGCGCTTCCCGGGCCGCGCCCACCGCGAAGCGCCCGGGCAGCGCGATGAGCGCAAGGTTTGCTCCGGCGAGCAGCCGCGCGGCGGTCGCCACCGAGCGTGGGAGGTACGAACCCTCGGATGCCCCGGCGCGGGGGCGGTGCGCGAGCAGCTCGTCGACAGCCGCAACCGCCGCGTCCACTTGGGCCGCTTCCGAGCCGCGCACCACTACGATGAGGTCGTTCGCCCCGATCGCCGCCGCGGCGGGCCGGCCGGCCGGCGCGTCGAGGTTCGTCGGATCAAGACCCGCCTGCCGAAGAAGTTCCAGATTGGCGGGCGTCGCCATGACGGCGCCCGCCTCTTCGATGCCGGGCAAGGCGCGCAGCGCCTGCTGCACGCGCATCAAGGCCGCGGAGTCGTGGTAGGCGCTGGGCCGCACGGTACCTCGGACGATCATCGGGGTACCACCAGCATAGCGGGGTTATCCATTGCCCGTGTGTTCGACGAGGGCCAGACGCGGCCTTGCGCCTCCACAGGTGCGAAGGTCCGGATGGAATCCCGATCGAGGTGCGCGCGCCGCTCGACCATCGCTAATCACTTGGCCGTCAGGTCGCTCTGCTATAGTGATCCTGAGTTCCGCGCCAGCCCGGGCGGCGGAGGTGACGGATGACCGGCTATGTGATCGTGAAGTGGTTCCACGTCATGATGGCCATCACGGCCCTCGGTGCGAACCTGACGTACGGGCTCTGGTTCACGCGCGCCGGCCGCGAGCCGCAGTACTTCGGTTTCGTCATGCGGACGGTCCGCATCCTCGACAACCGGATCGCCAACCCGGCGTACGGCCTGCTGCTGCTGTCGGGCTTTGCCATGACCGGCATGGCGCACATCCCGATCAGCACGCCCTGGGTCCTCACCGGACTGATCCTCTGGGTGCTGCTCATCATCATCGCCGCGGCCGGCTATACGCCGGCGCTTCGACGCGGGATCGAGGCCTTCGATGCCGGCGGTGCCGCGTCACCCGCGTTTCAGCAGGCCGCGGCCCGCGGCAGAACCCTCGGCATCCTGCTGATCCTCATCGCGATCGTCATCGTGTGGGTCATGGTGGCCAAGCCGGGCGGCTGAGCGCGGCGGCTATTGCTGCGGACGGTCGCCGATCGTCACCTGCACTTCCTCAAGCCTGCCGGCGCGAACAAAGCGAACGCTCTCAGATGCCCCGATCCGGTCCTCTGTCAAGAGGCCCATGAGCTGGTCCGGCCGGGACACCGGGCGTCCGCCGATCGAATAGATGAGGTCGCCGATCAAAATCCCCGCACGCTCAGCCGGGCTGCCCGGCTCGACCTCGTGCACGAGCAGCCCCGCGCGCCCGCCGACGGTCGATTCAAGGGCCGCCGGCACGGGCACGGTTTGCGCGGCGATGCCGAAGTACCCCCGTCTCACGCGCCCGTGGGCCAGCAGCGTATCGACGACGCGGCGAAGCGTGGATGTCGGGATGGTCAAGACGGTACCCCGCTGCAGCCGCGCGGTGTTCACGCCGATCGCCCGCCCTTCCGCGTCGATCAGCGGACCGCCGGAGATGCCGAACGCCGGCTCGATGTCCGGCTCGATGTACCGGTCGATCCGGCTGCCGCCCGGCACGCCCCATTCCTGCCCGACCGTGCTCAAGATGCCGAGCCGGGCCCGCATGGTTCGTCCGGGACGCGCCAGCGCGAGCACCAGCTGCCCCACCTTCAGCCCGTCGGCATCCCGCCACCGCGCCACCGGAAGCGCACTCGCCCGCACCCGCAGGACCGCGAGATCGGTGCTCCGATCCCGGCCGGCCAGGGTCGCCGCCAGTTCGCTGCCGTCGCTCAGCGTAACCGTGAGCTCGCTCTCTCGCCGCGCCACGCGGGCGGTTGTCACAATCACCCCGTCCGCCGACCACACGACACCCGTCGCGGGCCGCCGGCCGCCGGACACGCGGACGACGGCGGCGCTCGCCGCGTCGACCGCGCCGGAGAGCGCGTCAGATACTGCCGTCAAAGAACCTGCCAACTCGAATCACCCCATTCGCAAAGAATTCAAGCCTCTTACGACTTGAAGCGTACCCGGCCGGGCCGGGGCGGCACATCCACCGTTCGATCAGGTCAGATCGTGATGAGTCCGAGCCGGGCGGCGCGGACGACCGCCTCCGTGCGGCTCTGCGTGTTCAGCTTGCCGAGGATGGTGTGCACGTGAAACTTGGCGGTGTGCTCGGTGATCCCGAGCCGCTCTGCGACCGCCTTGTTGGCGAGGCCTTCGGCCATCAAGACCAGGACCTCCCGTTCGCGCGGGGTGAGAGTCTCGACCGGCGCCTCCTCCCCGGCGTCCCCCACCGCGGCCGCCGCGGCCTCGGGGAACGAACGGTCCAGCGCCAGGAGTCCGCCGGCCACCGCCCTCGCCGTGAGGACCAGCCGCTCGGCATCGACGGCAGGCGGAAGCAGACCGGCGGCGCCCGCCGCGAGCGCGCGAATCCCGTCGTGCTCGTCGCCCGCTATCGCGACGATCGGAAGGCGCACGGGCTGCGCGTCTGCGAGACGCGCCAGGGAGGCATCGGCATCTTCGCCCAAATCCCAGACGACCACGTCCGCCCGGGCGGCCTCCGCGAGCCCCTCGACGTCGGCGTGGGGCGCCGCTTCGCCGGCGACTACGCAATCGTCGCGATCGGACAGACGCGCGGCAATCTCAGACCGCGCCTCGGAATCTTCCGCAATAAGCATCAGACGGATGAGGTGATCAGCCATGCTGCCTCGCTGCTGCGCCGAACGCCCCGGCCGCCGCGCGGATTCCCGGAACGGGGAAAGACCTCTGGCGGGACGCCATGTGGGCGCGCCGCACGCAGCCTGCGGCCCCCGGTCGACGAGAGGACCCCGCCGAGCTCGGTGGAAAGTGCAGGGACCATGAGTGACGCGGCAGCCGCGCTAAGCGGCGTTCGGGTCGTCGATCTTACCCAGTTCGAGGCGGGCACCTCCTGCACGGAGACGCTCGCCTGGCTCGGCGCGGACGTGATCAAGGTCGAACCGCCGGGCCGCGGCGAACAGGGCCGCGGCGCCTCGACCGACGTCCCCGGCCTTGATTCGTACTATTTTCTGCTGCTCAACGCCAACAAGCGATCGATCACGCTCAACCTGAAGCACCCCGAAGGCGGCCGGCTGCTCGCCCGCTTGATCGAGCAGGCCGACGTCTTCGTGGAAAACTTCGCCCCCGGCATCATCGAGCGGTTGGGCTTCGGCTACGACGCCGTTCGGCGGCTCAACCCGCGCCTTATCTACGCGCAGGTCAAGGGCTTCGCGCCCGACGGCCCCTTCGGCAACTTTCCGGCGTTCGACATGATCGCGCAGGCGGCCGGCGGCGCGATGAGCCTGACGGGCCTGCCGCACGATCCTCCGGTAAAGCCGGGCCCGACGATCGGCGACACCGGCGCGGGGCTGCATCTGGCGATCGGCATCCTCGCCGCCCTGGTGCAGCGCGGGCGGACGGGCACGGGCCAGCGCGTCGAGGTCGCGATGCAGGAAGCGGTGATCAACTACTGCCGCATCTCGTTCGCGCGCCAGCTGCTCACCGGTCACGCCGCGGAGCGTTGGGGCAATCAGAGCCAGCTGGGCATGACGGCGCCGAGCGGCATCTACCCCTGCCGTCCCGGCGGGTCGAACGACTACGTCTTCATCTACACCACGCGCGCCGGCAACCACCAGTGGGAACGCCTGCTGGACGTGATCGGCCGACCGGACCTCAAGGGCGACCCGCGGTTCGTGAACCCGGTGCAGCGCGCCGCCAACGCGGCGCCGATCGACGAGGCGATCTCGGCGTGGACGCGACGGTACACGAAGCGGGAGGCGATGGAGCGACTCGGGCGGGCGGGTGTCCCGGCCGGGGCGACGTTCGATACGCTCGAACTCACACAAGACGACCACCTCAATCGCCGGGAGGCGATCGTAACGGTGGACCATCCGACGCGCGGGACGCTGAAGATGCCGGGGTGGCCGGTCAAGATGGAGCAGTCACACGTCGGCGTGACCGCGGCACCGCTGCTCGGCCAGCACAACCGCGACGTGTACACCGAGTTGCTCGAGCTGCGCGAGGATGACATCGCCAAGCTCCACGAACAGGGTGTGATATGACCGGCAACGAGATTCTCGCGCGGACGCTCAAAGACCACGGGGTCGAGGTGATTTTCTTTCTGATGGGCGGCCCCATGATCGACTGCGAGAACGCGTGCGGTCAACAGGAGATCCGGATGATCGACGTCCGGCACGAACAGGCCGCCGCGATGATGGCCAACGCCTACAGCCGGCTGCGCCGGCGCCCCGCGGTGTGCATGGCCTGCAGCGGCCCGGGCGCCACCAACCTCGTCACGGGCGTCGCCAACGCCTCCGTCGACTCCGCGCCGGTCGTCGCGATCGGCGGCTCGACGCCGGTTTCTCAGTCCGGGATGGGCGCCTTCCAGGAGACCGATCAAGTGGCGGTGTTCCGGCCGATCACCCGCTGGGCGGAGCGCTGCTACGATCCGCGACGGATTCCCGAGCTCGTCGCGACGGCGTTTCGCCACGCCTTTGGATCGCGGCCCGGTCCTGTCTACCTCGACATGCCGGGCGACGTGTTGTACCGCGAGGTCCCCGACGATCAGGTGCGGTGGACGGCGGCCCCGGGCGGCCGGCACCGGCCGCAGGGCGATCCGGCGCTCGTCGAGCGGGCAGTCGGCCTCATCGCGGCGTCCGAGCGCCCCGTTGTGATCAGCGGCAGCGGCGTGCTGTGGGCCGAAGCCGAGCCGGAGCTGCGCGCGCTCGTGGAGCAGGCGAAGATCCCGTTCTACACCACCCCGCAGGGACGCGGGGCCATCCCCGAGGACCACCCGCTGTCGTTCCTCGGCGCGCGGAGCGCCGCGTGGCGCGACGCCGACCTCGTCGTGCTGGCGGCGACGCGGCAAAACTACGTGGTCGGTTACACACGGCCGCCGCGCGTCAACCCGAGGGCGAAGCTGATTCAGATCGACATCGATCCGGCGGAGATCGGCCGCAACCGGACGCCCGACGTCGGCATCACGGGCGACGCGAAAGCGGTGCTGGCGCAGCTTATCGCCGCCGGCAGCGGCCGCCTCCGTCCGGAGCGACGCGCGGGCTGGATCTCCGGCCTCGCCGGCGAGGACGAAGAGAAGCGCGCGGAACTCGAAAAGCGCATGTCCTCCGGCGCCACCCCGATCCACCCCCTTCGCCTCTGCAAAGAGGTCCGCGACTTTCTTCCGCGCGGCGCGGTGCTGTGCGTCGACGGCCAGGAGATCCTCAACTACGCACGCAGCGCGATCCCATTCTACGCGCCGCACAGCCTGAACTCGGGACCGTACGGCTGCATGGGTGTCGGGCTGCCGTTCGGCCTCGGCGCCAAAGCCGCGATGCCGGACGCGCTCGTCGTAGTCCTGCACGGCGACGGCTCGTTTGGGCTCAACGCGATGGAGATGGACACCGCCCTGCGCCATCGCCTGCCGGTGATCTGCATCATCTCGAACAACGGCGGGTGGACGGCGACCGATCGGCCGAAGACGGGCCGCGACCTCGGCTTCACGCGCTACGACCTCATGTTCGGCGCGATCGGCTGCCACGCCGAGTACGTCGAGGACCCCGGGCAGATCCGGCCCGCGCTGGAGCGCGCGGCGGCAAGCGGAACGCCCGCGGTCGTGAACGTAATCACCGACCCGACCGCGCGCGCTCAGACCGCGCGGTACGCGGACTACTCCACGTAGCGCCGCGGCATCCGGCCGGGGCCCGACCTCGACAATCCAGCCCCTGCCGTATGGTGCCGCCACCGACGCGCCGCCATACTGGGGGGACAAGCGCGACACAGCCGGGCCGAGGAGGTCGATTACGGTCCCTGTTCCCGGAACACCGGGGTCAAAGCGGCGGCTACCGGGCGGATCCCTGGGGCTGCAGGCACGCATTACGCTCAGCGTGGCGGCCGCCACCGCGGTCATCCTCGCGGTGTTTGCGGTCATTGCGGTACGGGCGGTGCAGGAAGCCACGTCCACCGTGCTTCAGCAACGGGTCCGCGTCGCGGCGGCGCTGACCGGCGGCATCGCCGCGATCCTCGACGGGTACCGGCACGAGCTCGACGACTTGGGCTGGGAGCTCTCCCAGGAAACCTCGCCCGAGCGCCGGGCGGCGGTCCTCGAGAATTCCGAGTGGGCCCGCCGGTTCTCCGGCCTCGCGATCGTGCGGCCGAACGGCCGCGTGGTCTGGGCGCAGCCCGCGGCGTGGTTCGCTTCGATGTCGCCGGATCTGGCCGCGGCGATCGAGGGCGCCGCGGCCAGCGGCGCGGCTCCGCTGCCGCCGACCCGCGTCGCGCCGGCGGTCCGCCTGACCGCGCTTACCGTCCCGCTTGCGGGAGGCGATGTGCTCGTCGGCGCGGTCGATCTGGAACGCGTGGCGCTCGCCGGGGCCTTCGACGAGCGGGGGGGACGCCCCGTCGACTTCGAGATCATGGACCCGGGCGGGACCGTGCGCGCAGCCGCGATCATGGCGGACGTCGGCCGCCCGAGCGAGCATCTTCCCATGCTGGCGCCGCTGGTGCGGCCCGGGCAGAACGCGATCGTCCTCCACAACGTGCCGGGCCATCCGCACTACGTCGCCTATACGCCGCTGACGGGATTCCCGGGATGGGCCGTCAACCTCGAAGAGCCGCGCGACGTCGTGCTCTCGCTCCCGTACGCGCTCCTCGCGGGACTGTTGGCGCTCGGCGCGGTCATCGTCGGGGGTATGTCGACGCTGGCGTTCTTCGACACGAAAGGCGTGGTCCGACCGCTCGCGCGTCTGCGCAGCGCCGCCGAGCACATCGCCGGCGGCAATCTCGAGGACGCGGTGCACGTGGAGCGCCGGGACGAGGTAGGCGCCCTCGCGGAGACCTTCGAAGCGATGCGGGTGACGCTGCGGACATCGCGCGAAGAGATCGCCGCCTGGAACCGGGAGCTGGAGAGCCGGGTGGCCCGCCGCACCCAGGAGCTCAGCGCCGCCCACGCCCTCCGCCGCCAGCTGCTGGAGCGGATCGTCGTCGCGCAGGAGGATGAGCGCCGCCGCGTGGCGCGAGAACTCCACGACGAGATCGGTCAGGGCCTGAGCGCCCTGGTACTCCAGCTCGGCGCCGTCGAGGGGACGCTCCCGCCCGAGGACGGCGCCGCGCGCTCGCAGCTCGCAGCGATCCGCGTCGAGACCTCGGAGATGATCGGGAACGTGCGGCGGCTCATGCTCGACCTGCGGCCCGCGGTGCTGGACGATCTCGGACTCGTCCCGGCCATCCGCTGGTGCGCCGACTCCCACCTGGCTCCGGCCGGCATCGGTCTGCGCATCACCGTCTCCGGACTGGCCGAACACGATCGCCTGCCCCGCCGGCTCGAACTGGTGACGTTTCGTCTCGCCCAGGAAGCGATCACGAACATCATCCGGCACGCGCAGGCGCGGCATGTCACGATTTCCCTCGCGCGCGCGGACGGGTCGCTCGAGCTGGTCGTCGTCGACGACGGCCGGGGCTTCGACGTCGAGCGGCTGGCGGTGCCGCGCGAAGAACGCGGCTGGGGCCTCGCCGGCATGCGCGAGCGGGCCGCGCTGCTCGGCGGGACGCTGTCGGTGACGTCCCGGCCGGGGGAGGGCACGCGCGTGTCTGCCAGGATTCCGGTGGAGGAGACGCCGGGTGCCGATTAGGGTGCTGATCGCGGATGATCACCGGATAGTCCGCGCGGGCATCCGGGCGTTTCTCGAAGGCAAGTCCGATATCGCCGTCGTCGGCGAGGCCGGGACGGGCGAGGAAGCCCTGGCGATGGCACAGACCCTGCGCCCCGACGTAGCGGTGATGGACCTCAACATGCCCGGCATGGGCGGGCTCGAGGCGATCCGCCGAATCAAACGCGAGGCCGCGGAGGTGCACCTCGTCGCCCTTACCATGCACGGCGACCAGCGCTTCTTTCTGGAAGCCCTCGCGGCCGGCGCCGAAGCCTACGTCCTCAAGGGCGCCGACCCGGCCCAGCTGCTGGAGGCCGTGCGCGCCGCGGCGGCCGGGACGGCCTATCTCACGCCCGAGCAGGCGAAGCGGATGCTGACCGAGTTCCGCCGCGCGGGGGAGCGCGAAACCGAAGGGGCCGGGCCGGGCCTCACGGGACGCGAGCGCGAGGTGCTCACCCTTATCGCGCAGGGGCTCACCGGAAAGGCGATCGCCGAGCAGCTCGGCCTGAGCCCGAACACCGTGGAGCGGCACCGCACCAACATCATGAACAAGCTGGGCCTGCACAACCGCGCGGAGCTCGTCCGGTTTGCGATCCGCGAGCGGCTGATCGACAGCGAACCGCCCGAGCCCTAACAAACGGACGGCGGCGGGCGCGTATCCCCGCCGCCGTCCGTGGTCTACCGCCCTAGAACGCCCACCAGGTGAACAGCAGGAGCGTGTTGTTGTCGCTCGCGTTCCGGCCGGAGCCGTCGTAGTTCGTCGTCCCGCCGTTGAACATCAGGTAGTCCGTGTACTGCAGTCCGATCCGGACGTTGAGCCACGGATAACCTGGGTGGCTCACGTCGCTTCCGAACGGGGTCCAGTCGACCTGCGCGATGATCGCCTGCGAATTCGGGCTGCCGTTGGCGCTGCCCGTCAGCGCAGCCGGCGCGTAGAGGCCCGTATCCGTACTCCCGGTCGTGCTGGTGAAGGCCAGCGTGGCCCCGTACCGGCTGTTCCAGTAGTACGATGCCGCGATGCGGAACTGCGTCAGATTGTTGGTGGCGTTGGCCGACAACCCCGCCGCCGACGACGCCGCCAGGTTTTGGTTCTCGAACAGGACGTTGCTCGTGATTGCCAGGACGTTGGCGCCGTATGTGCGCTGATAGGTCGCGTCGATTCCCCAGTCAGTGAACGAATTCTGGTCGGTTGGGCTGTTGGCGCCGGGCACGTTCCGCAGCGGCATGTTCATGTACACGCCGCCGATTTCGAGGAAGTTCGGGCCCCACGACTGCTGGTGCGCCAACCGGAAGTAGGGCGCCCCGCCGACGATCGTGCCAAAGCTCGAGGCGGCGATGTTCATCGTCGTGAGCGTGTTCGGGTCCCACGATTGGTAAAGGCCGGCCTCGACATACCAGCTGTTATCGTACAGTGCGTACAGCGTTGTCCCGTAGACGGTCGTTCCGAGGCCGGCGATCGCCGGGTTCGCGGCCGGGAACGGTCCGATAAAGGGAATGATGTACGGGAACGCAAAACCGTTGTAGAGCGTGTTGTAGGGATCCCCCGCCCCCGGCGTATTGTTGAAGTGAAACCCCACCAGCAGCGAGTGGTTCTTGATGGTAATGGGCTTCGTGATCGCGAGGTCCGACGTGGCCTCGGACGCGAACATCGGCCCGCCCGGCGCCTGCAGAAGCCCGATCTGCTCGAAGCCGCCGATGCCGTACTCGCCCTCGAACGAGTGGCCGCCCGCGATGAAAATCGACGTCCCGCTGCCGAGGAGGTTGGAGAAGTTGTTGGTGTTGCTGTACCCGCTGGGGGGGGACGGCTGGTCCACCGCCTGGGTTTGATAGCTCGGTGACACGACGAGGTTGAGCGGGATGTGCGCCCAGGGGCCGGTCCCGCCGCCCCACGTGTAGCCGTTTGCCCGGAACGCGATCCCGAACGGCGTGAGCTGGGGGCCAAAGCCGCCCACGTGGCACGCACTGCACGGCGCGCCGGTTTGCGCGGCGAAGCTCGGCAGCGCGTCCGCCGGCCGCGCCCACACGCAGAGGGCGAGTAGACCGAGCGTGGCAAGAAGGACCGCGCGGGAACGAAGCGCGCGGAGGAGTGTCGCGTCGAGCACGTAGCGCGTAGCAGGCACCATGGCCCCCCCTTGCGTGCGTAATCTCAGACGAGTCTCAATTCTACGTGCTGTTCCGGCAGTCCTTACGGGGCCGTCACGATCAGCTTGCCGAACATCGTGGCGTGTTTTAGCCCGCAGAACGTCGTGCACATGTAGAGGTAGGTGCCCGCCTTGGGCGCCGTCACCGTGAGCTCCATCGACTTGCCGGGAATCAAGGCGGTCACCTGCGCGTCCAGGCCGATGATCCGGAACCCGTGCACGACGTCGTCGGACTCGAGCCGGATCCGGAACGGCACGCCCGCCTTCGCGTGCAGCACGTTGGGCGCGTACTGCCACTGCTGCGCGTGCACCACGGCGACATTTCGATCCATGTATCGGCCGTAGGCCAGCACGGCCGCCGGGCCGATCGCGAGCGCCACGACCGCGACCGCGAGCGCCGCGAACTCGCCGATTCCGATCGCCCGGAGCTTGAACAACCGCTGCCGGGTCCGCTTCGATACCGCCTGCATGAGGGTTCGCATCTCGGCCTCCTTTAGCCGACGAACAGCCAGAGAAACGCCGCCGTGATTCCCGCGAGCAGGACGATCTGCGGCAGCACCGCGCGCGCCGCGGCGGCCGGCGCGGGGAACGTCTGCCGGGCGATCTTGCGCGCCACGTCGACCGAGTAGACGAACCCGAACAGCAGCGCCGCGGCCTGCAGCGCCGGCATCCAGCTCGTCAGCACCGGCGTCCACGCGAAGTGCGCCGTACCGAAGAGGTTCCAGCCCCAGCCGAAGGGGTCGGAGATGATGCGGATCACGTACGAGCCGTTGGGCAGCAGGATCGCGAAACTGAAGCCGATCCACGCGAGGAGCCCGATCGGCACCAGGTGATAGGTGAAGTTGGTGAACACGCGCCGGAACGGCACGGTCCGCCCCGCGAGGCGCCAGGACAACCACGCGGTGGCGCCGTGCACCGCGGGCAGGACGCCGGCCAGCAGCGCGATGAGCCCGCCGGCGAAGAGCGCCCAGCCGCCGAGCGACCTCAGGTTTGCCATGTCCTTGAGTGTGCCCCACGGCCCCATCATCGTCGCGGAGTACACGCCGGCCGCGCCGAGCATGATGAAGGCCTTCCACGACTCGTCGAGGCCGCGGTGGGAATCCACGAGCAGATCCGTGCCGAACGGCCGGGCGAACAGACCCATGTTGTCGTGCGAGCAGCAGCGGAAACACTCGAAGCACAGTCCGCAATAGGTATTGCGCTTGAGGCTGGTCGGCTGCTCGAGCCACGGGCAGCCGTGACCGGCCATGCTGCCGAGAATGCACTCTTTGGACTTGTGGCCGACGCAGACCGGCTGGCTCCTGGGCCGGATCTCGATCGCCGCGAAATTGGCGTACAGGCCGAGGAAACCGCCCACCGGGCAGAGGTAGCGGCAGAACGTCCGCCGCTCGTAGACCAGGAAGAGCGCCGTGCCGAGAATCATGATCGAGCCGAGCAGCGCCACGGTCGCCCAGGGCCGCGTCGTGATGATCCCGCTGAACGCCGCGACGCCGAGGAAGACGACGTTGACGAGCCACATGCTGCGCAGCTTCTTCGGCCACTTCAGGGACAGCCCCAGCGGGCGGTGCCACCGGCGCTTGACGATCGAGAACCGCTGCACCCACTCGCCGAGCACCGGAAGCGGGCACATGCCGCACCACAGGCGAGAGGCGAAGGGCACGAGCACGAGCATCAGCGCGGACCACCAGAGGATCCAGATGAAGACGATCGCGATGTTCGCGTTGCCGACGGGCGTGCCTACGACGCCCGCGGCGAGGATCACCAGGAACAGGAACAGGTTGAGCGCGGTGGGCACGAAGGTCGTCCAGCGGCTCCGCAGCAGGCTGCGAAGCCACGTCGCCTTCGTCAGCTCCAGGCGGGCGTCCACCGGCACGAGCCCGAGGAACGCCTCGCGCGGAGCGGCCGGCATCTTCGCCGTTTCGACGGCCTCAGCTATCGCGGTGTTCCCCACGATCCGCTTCCCGCCGCTCATCGTCCGCGTCCCTCCTCCCACGCCGCGAACAGCGCGGAGGCGCCGACCATACCGACGGCCAGCAGGCCGAGCCGCAGCGTGACGTTGGGCTGCACCCGCAGCCAGCCGATCATGTAGGGGTGGAACGCGCCACACGTCACGGCGCACCGGAACATCCAGCGTCCGCTGCGCGTGGCCACGAACTTCACGGTGATCGTTTCGCCGGGCACGACGGTCTCTGTGACGTTGTAGCCGTCGAGGTAGAACCCGTGCGTCACGTCGGTGGCCTTGATGACGATCGTGACCGGGTCGCCTTCGTTCACGGTGACCACGCCGGGCGTGTAGCGCCACTGCGACGCCTCGAGCGTGATCGTCCGCGGATGCGGCAGCGGCGACGCCCCCAGCCGGACCGCGAAGAGGCCGGCTGCGAGGAGCGCACCGCCAACCGCCACCGCCAGGAATCGCCGCCTTCTCATCATGCCCGCCTCCCCTCCACTCGGTGGGATCGGGCCCGGCGGCTCGCGCTGCGCGGCCGCCGGGCCTCCCGTACCTCTATCGGCTCAGTTCGAACCCACGGTGAGAGTCGCCGCACCGGCCGGGGTGACGCTGGGTGCCTGGGCGTCGGGCGAGACGACCAGCTTGTCCCACATCCCGGCGATGGCGTGGCCGGACACGCCGCAGACGAACTCGTACGTGCCGGGCTTGCTCGCCTCAAACGTGAACGTCTGCTTCGCGCCCTTGGGAAGCCCCGCCGAAAGATCTTTGGTAGTGGCTCCCGAGAACACCGGAGCTCCGCCCGGCGCCGGCTGCTTGTCCGCGCCTACCGCCAGCACGGCCACGCTGTGCGGCAGGTCGTTCGCGTTCGTGAAGTGCACGGTGACCTGCCAGCCGACCGGGACGGTGACCGTCATGCCGCCGTTCTTGTAGCCGTTGAAATCGAACCCGCCGCCGCCGGCGTCCTTGCCGGCCACGATCGACACGTCGACCGCGTGTGCCGCCGCCGCGAGGCTCGCCGTCCCGGGGACCAAGGCCGCGGCGCCGCCGATAATCGCCACCGCCAGCATCCGCCGCATCACTCTTGCCAGACCGGCTGTTTTCATGGTCTATC
Source organism: bacterium (assembly GCA_035691305.1). NCBI lineage: Bacteria > bacterium. The sequence goes on along the minus strand of DASSJF010000082.1, from coordinate 219,484 downwards.
CTCCTTTGGTCTCCCGACCGCGTGTCTGGGGCTGCGGTACGGGTACGGCTGTTACCGGCACTGTAGCCCCCTGCGCGCCGGCGGCCATCCCCAAAGGCCGCCACCGCCGAATGGCGATTTCCTGTGAGAAGGCATCGGGCGGCCGCCCGATGTCCGCTTCCCGCATGAACTGCTCCCGGCTGCACAGAAGTACCGCGAGCATGGTGACAAAATCATGACTAAACGAGTCGGGTTTGTCGGGTTGGGCCGAATGGGACAGCCGATGGCGCGGCGGCTGCTCGCCGCGGGCTACCCAGTCACGGCCTACGACATCCGGGAGGACGCCGTGGCGGCCGCGCGCGCCTCCGGCGCCGCGGCCGCCACGAGCGTCGCCGGTGCCGTCGAGGGCGCGGATACGGTCATCACGATGCTGCCCGACGGCCCCGCGGTGGAGCGCGCCGCGCACGGCGCCGATGGCCTCCTGGCCGCGGCACGCGCGGGGCAGACGCTCCTCGAAATGACGTCCTCGCACCCATGCGTAACGCGGAAACTCGCGGCCGACCTGACTGTCCGCGGCGTGGGGACGCTCGACGCGCCGGTCTCAGGCGGCGTGCGCGGCGCCGAACAGGGCACGCTCTGCGTCATGGTGGGCGGCGCCGCGGCGCTGCTGGACTCGCAGCGGCCGGTGCTGGAGTGCTTCGGCCGGATCGTCCACGTTGGGGACGCGCCCGGCGACGGCGACATCGTCAAGACGATCAACAACCTGATGTCGGCCGCCACGGTTTGGAGCGCCGTCGAGGCCGTGGCGCTCGCGCGGCGCGCGGGCGTCGCGCCCGAGCGGATGCTCGAGGCCGTCAACCTCTCGAGCGGGCGGAGCAACACGACCGAGAACAAAGTCGCGCAGTACATGCTGCCGCGCCGCTTCACCACGGGCTTCACGGTCGCGCAGTACCTCAAGGACCTCGACATCTGCCTCGACGTCGCCGCGGGACTGGACGTGCCGATGCTGCTCGGCGAGGCGCTGCGGCAGGCGTGGCGTGCGGCCGCGCAGTCCGGGCTGGCCGCGGAGGACCACACCGCGCTCATCACCTTGGTCGAGCGGTGGCTGGGAACCACGTAGCGGGCCGGCCCGCCGCGCGAGGGGGCGCGACCGCGCTCCGCCGGGCGCGCATCGCCCGCCTCGCCACCGCCGACCGCCGCGGACGGCCGCATGTCGTGCCGATCTGCTTCGCCGAGACCGGCGGCCGCCTCTACTCCCCGATCGACGAAAAGCCCAAGCGCGCCGCGCCGCTACGCCTGCGGCGCGTGCGTAACATCGCCTCGAATCCGCACGTGGCGGTGGTGATCGACGCGTACCGGGAAGACTGGCGGCGCCTGTGGTACGTGCTCGTCTTCGGGACCGCGCGCGTCATCAAGCCGGGCGTCGCGGAGCACACCCGGGCGCTTCGCGCGCTGCGGCGGAAATACCGTCAGTACCGGACGATGCGCCTGGAGCAGCGCCCGGTGCTCGCGATCACGGTGGACCGCACCGTCACCTGGCCGCGTACGGCGCGTACTCGAGCACGCTGAGCCCGCGGTAGCGGTCGATCGCGTAGACCAGGCCCCGGGCGTCCACGAAGATGTCGTTGGTCTGTACCGCCGGCTCGCCCTCCGGCGCCGGCGGAACGTAATAACCCACCTCGCGCGGCAGGTAGGGATCGGAGACGTCGACCGCGCGCACTCCGCCGCTGAACCACGCAAGAAACACGATATTGTCCGGACCGACGTGCTCCCACGGCTGGTGCGCCCCGAAGCGGCGGCCCGGTACGACGAGCCCCGCGGGATCGGCCTGGTACGTGGCCACGGGCACAGGCCGCGACTCGTTCGTGATATCGAGCACCCACATGAACGCCGGCGGGTCCTCGAGCACGTCGTCCGTGACGTCTTCGTCGGTCACAACCGCGAAGCGGCGGCCGCGGATCGCGTGCGGCAGCGGCAGCACCGTATGCGTCGGCGACGTGTACGGCGGGTTCCAGGCGGCGGATCCGATCGTCCGAGGCGCCCGGTGATCCGCAATGTCGAGGATCACGGCGCCGGCCTGCCCGCATGCCGCGTACGCGCGCTCGCCGCGCGCCAGCACAAGATGCACCCAGTAGTGCCGCCCGCCGGACGGCGGCTGCTCCCCGGCGGCGACGTGCTGTCCGGGCAGCCACCACTGCCCCACCATCTCGGGACGCTCCGGGCGCGCCACGTCGACGATCGTCAGGATGTTGGTGGAAAAACCCTCCCACTCGGTCGAGAGGAATACGCGGGTCCCGGCGAGGTCGAACCGGTGGACGCCGCGCGCCGCGGTCGCAACCCCGCCGATGAGGCGCGGCTTCGCGCGGTCGGCGATATCGTACAGCACGAGACCGACCGGGGGCCGGCCGGCGCGGTCCGCCCCGGCCCGATGCGAAGAAAAACGTTCGTGATTGACCAGCATGAGGTCGCCGAGCACGCGCACCTTGTGCGAATGGATGTTTTCCGGGATGGAGATCTGCGAGGCGAGCTTCGGCGCGCGCGGATCGGAGACGTCCACGATGCTGGTGCCGTACGGCGGCGCCATGTGGCCGACATAGGCCCAGCGGCCGTCGACGACGACCTGACCGCCCCCGGGAATGTCGAGGTAACCGATGCGGGTGAACTGCGACGCGCGCGCGCCATCGCGCTTTTCCAAGGGGAACCGCTCCCGACGAGATGAGCCGTGTCGTGGGGTGGTACGGCGGGCCACGCGCGACTTCCTCGGCCGCGGCCCGCCGGCGAGAGGCAGGTAGTCGATCAGGAGGCGCGTAACCAGCGTTATCGGATCGGCGGTTATCGCGGGGGTGGGCGCGCATCTCGCGGGCCGGGCCCTGCCAGGGGGTGGTGGCAATGACGGATCGGCACACGACACCGCGGTGGCGCGTCCCTGCCGCGTCCCTCGGGGTACTCCTGGTCACTCTCGCGGCCGGGGTCCCATCCTTCGGCGCATTTGTAGGGGGGGCCACCCCGCCCAAGGACGTCCCCCAGTTTTCGTTCGTGGCGCGGAATCTCGAAAGCATGTATCAGGCTGTCGCGGTTGTGACGGGGTCCGACAAGCGGTACCGCGGGATGGGGTTCGCCCAGTGTCTGCGGACGGTACTCGCGAAGGTCTCAGGCAATCCACGGCTCGGGAAGGATCCGCGGGTCGACCGTTTCACCCGGCAGGCGAATCTGTTTGTCGCGTCCTTTGACTACGTGGATCAGATGGCCGCCTACCACGTCAAGGATGACCAGGGCACCTACGACCGGCCGTTCAACCTCACGGTGCGCTTTGTCCCGGCGAAGATCGACGCGATCCTCGCGACGCTCGGGGAGCGGCCCTGGCACGGTGAGCGGCCGGTCATCATCCCGGCGCTGGCGGTGCACGGCGTGAGCACCGCCTACCTCCTCAGCGCGAACGTCGCCGCGGGCGCCGACCAGCGGGGCTCACTCGAGGAGATGGCGAGCGAGATGGGTCTGCGCGTCCGCTTCCCGACGGACGCGCAGTTGGCCGGATGGGGCGTGACGTTACAGCGATTTGCGCCGCCCCGCGCGTCGACGCGGCCGAACCAAGCACTGGTCGCCGGCACGTTGCAGTTCCAAACGGCCCTGCCCGGGTGGGCCGGATCGTGGCGAATGCGCTACCGGAGCGGCGACTACGCATGGACGATCCGCGGGGTGAATTTCGACGCGGCGTTTCGGGATCTTGTGAACGGCGTCGCTCTGGTCGCGTCAGGCCACGGCGCGCCGGAGTGATCACGCCGCACCGCGCGTCGCCGATGGAACCGGGCGGACGTGCGCCGGCGCCCCGGACACTGCGCTTGGTGCAGGAGTTTATCAACACCTACAATATCGAGCGCTCGCATCTCGGGCTGCGCACCGACGAGTTCGCTGCGCCGGCGGACCTCCGCCGCTGGCTGACCGTCCGCGGCCTGCTGCGCGGATCCGCGGCGGTCCGCCCCGACGACGTCCGGCGCGCGGTCGAAGTGCGCGAAGCCCTGCGGCGCCTCGCGCTCGCCCACAACCGGATGCCGGCGACCGCCGAGGCGGCCGCGGCGCTGGCCCGCCTGGCGCGCGACGCGCGCCTGGTCGTCCGGGTGCGGCCGGAGGGCACGATGAGCCTCGATCCCGACGCGCCGGGCGTCGTCGGCGCGCTCGGCCGGCTGCTGGCCGCGGCGCTCGTCGCGCAGATGGACGGCACCTGGCGGCGGCTCAAGGCGTGCCGCCGGTGCCACTGGGCATTCTACGACCAGTCCCGCAACCGCTCCGGCGCGTGGTGCTCGATGTCGATCTGCGGCAACCGCGTGAAGGCCCGGACGTTCCGGACCCATCATCCGCGGGCGGCGCGTTAGGATTTCGAGAGGCCGTCCGGCACACCGCGGACTTCCAGGATCGGCCGGATTTCGATCGTCCCCAACTTCGCGCTCGGAAGCCGTCCGGCGATCGCAATGGCCTCGTCGAGGTCCGTCACGTCCAGGAGAAAATATCCGCCGAGCTGCTCGCGCGTCTCCGCGAACGGCCCGTCCGTTATGAGCGGCTTGCCGTCCCGCACGCGCACGCTCGTGGCCGTGGCGACCGGGTGCAGCGGCGCGGCGACGGCGTTCCGCCCGGCCGTGCGGAGATCATGGACGATCTGCCCGGAGTCCTTGTAGCATTGCTCCCGCTCGCTTTCGTCCCAGGCCCGCTCGTCACTGTACGCCAGCAGCATATACTTCATCGCATCTCCTTTCGCTGTCCCGCCGAGCGGCCAACCTCAGGGTACTTCGCCGCGACTTTCCGGACGTCTTCGGGGAACTCGGACATCTCGAAGATCTGCCGGACTTCGATCGTGCAATCCTGGCCCGGACACCGCGTCGCCCACTCGACCGCTTCGGCCTTCGAGTTGACGTTGATGATCCAGTACCCGCCCAACGCCTCCCGCGTTTCGATGAATGGGCCGTCGGTGACGATGTGCTTGCCGCCCCCCGTGAACTCCACACGAGCGCCCGCCCGCTGCGGATGCAGGCCGTCGAGCGCCACCAGGATCCCGGCCTGACGCATCGACTCGTTGTACTTCATCATCGCGTCGACGGCCTCCGCGCTCGGCACCGCATGCACGTCTGCCTTCTCGTAACCCTTCGGGATCATGAGCAGCATGAAACGCATTGGGAACCCCTCCCGTTCGGCTTCTCACTGCGTGGTCGTCCGGCGCGGCTCGAAATCGACAGCGCCGCCGGCCTCCCCGGAGGCGCCGGCGCGGGCCTCAGGGGACCAGCGTGGCGCCCTCCCAGCCCTCCGCGACCCGCCGGTACCGCCGGCGATCGTGCAGGCGATCCTCCGAGCCGTGCCACGCCTCGATCTCGCGCGGCACTACGTAGATACCCGCGAGACTGGCCGGCCGCGGCACGCCCTCGCGGGCGGGATAGCGGCGGCGAAGGTCCTCGATTCCGGCCAGGAACGCCTGGCGGGAGGGCACCTCGCTGCTTTGCGGCTGGTATTCCGCGTAGTAGTGCTCGAGCAGCATCGAACCGAGCCCTTTGCGCCGCCAGTACGTCTCGATTTGCTCGGGCTCCATCGGCGTGATCGGCCCCCAGATCCGGTACTGCCGCCGGACCGTCGGCCAGTGGATCAGCAGGGTGGCCGTCTCGGCGCGCGCCACCTGATGCCACTTGGGGCTCGTTCGGCTGATGAGCACGCCGACGCCGCGCTCGGTAACGTCGCGCAGCGTGAGCGCGCGCGCCTCCGCCCGGTCCGGCGCCGCGATCGTGACGAGGTAGCAGACTTCCGCGAGCGGGTCGCCGCGCTCGCGCGCCCGCTCCCGCTCGGTGACGATCTCCTGGATCGGTTCGGCCATGCTCATGACTTTTGGGCCCGGCGCGTGTCGATCCTCCGGCTCCCCGAACGACGACCTAACGTAGGCATCCCACCATCGGGAGACGGGGGTCGATGACGTATCTGTGCCTGATCTACAATAACAAGGAAGTGGAACCGGCCGGGGCGCCGGGGCGCCGGCAGGGTGCCGTGACGATCCGGGTGAGGAACGGCAGGCTCTCCACGGTCGAGGGCGGCGGGGCCGCCGGCGGCCACCTACAGGATGTCGTGCTCATCCGTGCCCGGGATCTGAACGACGCCATTCGCGTGGCCTCACAGATGCCCGAAGCACACCTCGGCTCCGTCGAAATCCGGCCGGTCGACGACCCGGAGTAAAGGACCGTGATCGCCCTGGCAACGCAGCCACCCAACAGCCGTGAAGTCGAAGAGGCGCGTCAGGCGGTGGAGACCGTCTACCGCGCCGAGTCGCGCCGCGTCCTGGCCACGCTCATTCGTCTCGTCGGGGACTTCGACTTGGCGGAGGAGGCGATGCACGACGCGTTCGCCGCGGCCGTCGAGCAGTGGCCGCGCGCCGGGGTGCCCTCCAACCCCCGGGCGTGGCTCGTGTCGGCGGGACGTTTCAAGGCCGTCGACGCCTTGCGGCGCCGGACGCGGTTCGACGCGTCGCTCGGCAAGATTGCCGAAGAAATCGAACTGACCGCGGGCGATGCGGCCGATCGGCCGGACTACGGCGAACTTGAAGACGACCGGCTGCGGCTGATCTTCACGTGCTGCCACCCGGCCCTCGCGCCGGAGGCGCAGGCGGCGCTCACGCTGCGCGAGGTCTGCGGGCTTACGACCGAGGAGATCGCGCGCGCGTTCCTGACCGGCGCCCCGACGCTGGCACAGCGCATCGTCCGCGCGAAGCGGAAGATCAAGGACGCGCGCATCCCCTATCAGGTCCCGTCGAAGGAAGATCTGCCCGCCCGGCTGGACGGCGTGCTGCGCGTCGTCTATCTCGTGTTCACCGAGGGGTACGCGCCCTCGTCCGGCCCGTCGCTCGTCCGGGCCGACCTGTCCGGCGAGGCGATCCGCCTGGGCCGGCTCTTGCTGGAGCTGCTGCCGGAGCCCGAGGTCATGGGGCTGCTCGCGCTGATGCTGCTCCACGAGTCGCGGCGCGCCGCGCGCACCTCTCCGTCCGGCGAGCTCGTACTGCTGGACGACCAGGACCGCTCGCAGTGGAATCGGAACCAGATCGTAGAGGGCACGGTACTCGTGGAGCGGGCCTTGGCCTCTCGGCGCTTCGGCCCGTATGCGCTCCAAGCGGCGATCGCCGCAGTGCACGCCGAGGCGCCGTCCGCCGCGGCGACGGACTGGGGCCGGATCGTCGGCTTCTACGACGCTCTGCAGGCCGCGTACCCATCTCCCGTCGTGGAGCTCAACCGCGCCGCGGCGGTGGCGATGCGCGACGGTCCGGCGGCCGGCCTCGCGCTCATCGACGCGCTGCTCGGGCGTGGAGACCTCGACGACTACCACCTGGCCCACGCCGCGCGGGCGGATCTGTGCCGGCGGCTCGGGCGGACCGCGGAGGCCCGCGCGTCCTACGAGCGCGCCCTGCGGCTCGTGAAACAGGAGCCGGAGCGGCGGTTTCTCGAACGGCGCCTGCGCGAGGTCACGGCCGCCGGCGGCTGACCGGCCGGATGCCGGCTACAGCTAGCGGCTGGCAAAAGCGAGCTTGACGCCCAGCGCGACGAACGCCGCCGCGAACGCACGGCGCATCCAAGCCAGGACGGGCGGACGCGAGATGACGTGACGGCGGACCGCCGCGGCGCCGAGGCCGTACCCGACGAACACGACGAACGTCAGCAGCATGAACACCGCGCTCAACGCGAGCATCCGCGACAGCGGGTGCGTGTCGGCGGCGCTCACGAACTGCGGTAGAAACGCCACGAAGAAGATCGAGAGTTTCGGATTTAGAAGGTTGATGAGCACCGCGGTACCGATCACCTCGGCGGCGGACCGGGCGCCCGCGGGTTCTTCGACGCGGAGTGCGCCGTGCTCGCGCAGCGCATTCCAGCCCATGTAGAGAAGGTACGCGACGCCGGCATACTTGAGCGTCTGAAACGCGACGGCGCTCGCGTGCAGCAGCGCGGCGAGCCCCAGGACGGCCGCGGCCATGTGCGGGATGATGCCCAGCGTGCAACCGAACGCGGCGACAACGCTGGCCCGCCGCCCGCGCGAAAGCCCGGCCGCCAGTGTATACAGCACGCCGGTGCCGGGGGACACAACGACAATCAACGACGTCACGAGAAACTCGAGACTCACGGGGTCTGCCCCTCTCTCTGTTGCGCGCCGGCGCCGGGCAGCCAGCGCCCCCACCCCGGCTCGCCCACCCCGCGGCCGTCGCGCGCGACGAGCCGCCCCCGCACGAACGTCATCGCCGGCGTGCCGATCACCTCGCGGCCCGCGTAGGGCGTCCAGCCCGCCTTGCTCACGACCGCGGCGTCGGCAAGGCGGCGCCGACCCGCGGGATCGATGAGCGTGATGTCCGCGTCCGCGCCGGGAGCGAGCGTGCCCTTCTGCGGATAGAAGCCGTACAGGCGCGCGGGTTGCTCGCAGAGCACGTCGACGACCCGTTCGAGCGTGGTTCGGCCCTGCGCCGCGGCCGTCAACATGAGCGACAGCGTCGTCTCCACGCCCGGCAGACCGAACGGACACGCCCAGATGTCCCCCCGCTGCTTCTGCGCGCGCGTGGCCGGCGCGTGATCTGTGCTGACGTGCGTGACGGCGCCCGAGGCGAGGCGTGCCCACATCGCGTCCGCGTCCTCGGGTGTGCGGATGCGCGCCGGCGGCGTGAACTTCCGGAACGGTCCGTGCTCCAGCACCTCGCGCTCCGCGAGATAGAAGTACTGCGGACAGCTCTCGACCCACAGCCGCGCGCCGCTCCGCCGCACCGCCGTGATGAGGTCCACGATCGGCGCGTGGCTCGTGTGCGCGATCACGACGCGCGCGCCGGTGAGGCGCGCGAGCGACGCGACCTCGTCGGCCGCCACCGCCTCCGCCTCGCGGGCCCGCCATTCCGGGATCACCCCGCCGTCCGTGCGGCCGGATGCGCGAAGCGCTTCGGCCCGGTCCCGCGTGATCGCGTCGTCCTCGCAGTGCGCCAGCACGACGCCGTCCCACCGGGCGATCTCGTGAAACGCGCGCAGGAGGTGGCCCGCCGGCACGGCCGGCACGCCGTGCGTCTCGCAGGTGAAGACCTTGAGGTACGCGGGCCCGGCCGCCCACAACTCGGCCAGGCGCGGCACCTGATCCGGCCACACGTGTGCCGCGAGCGCAAAGTCGACGAGCGACCGGCGCGCGAGGTGGCGCACCTTGCCGCGGAGGTCCGCGGCCGTCCGCACCGGCGCGGCGTGCGTGTGCTCGACCACCGTCGTCGTCCCGCCCACCGCGGCCGCGGTGCTGCCGGTGATGAAGTCCTCGCGCTCCGTCTCGCCGGGGTCCATGAAGTGAACGTGGCTGTCGACGACGCCGGGGATCGCGATGAGGCCGCCGGCGTCAACCGTCTCCCGGGCCGGCGCGTCGAGCGTGCCGAGCGAGACGATCCGGCCGCCGTCGACGTGCAGATCGGCCCGGTAGCGGCCGCGCGGGCCGGCGACGGTCGCCCCGCGGATGACGAGATCGATCATCGGGAGGCGGGCCCGCTCACTGCGCGACGCGGACGACGACGCGCCCCGTCACGCGATCTTCGCGCACCATGGCGAGCGCGTCGTTGGCCCGCTCGAGCGGCACCTCCTCGGCCACGATCGGCCGGACGAGTCCGCGCGCGACGAGATCGAACGCCCGGCGCAGCTCCCGGCGCGTCACGTACCGGGAGCCGGCGACGGTCAGCTGGCCGAGCACGACACGCTCGCTCGGCAGCGGCGGGTAATCGGCCGCGGTCACGGTGTACCCCACCAACACCACGCGGCCGCCCTTCCGCGCCAGATCCACCGCCGCGAGCAGCGATGCGTGATGTCCGACCGTATCGACCACGACGTCCGCGCCGCGGCCGCCGGTCGCCTCGCGCACGGCGCCGGCCGCGTCGGCCCCCGCCGGAAAGGCGCCCTCCGCCCCGGCGACCCGCGCCGCGTCGAGCCGGTGGCGCTGCAGGTCGACGGCCAGCGCGCGGGCGCCGGCGGCGCGGACGACCTGCACCGCGTGCAACCCCACCCCGCCGGCGCCGAGGATCGCGACGCTCTCGCCCGCCTGCACCCCGCCCCGCGTCACGACCGCGTGATAGGCGGTGCCGAGCGCGCAGGACAGCGGTCCGCCGTGCTCCGGCGCGACGTTGGCGGGCAGCGACAGCACGCAGTCGTCCGGCACGACGAGGTACTCCTGAAATCCCCCGGGCGACGTGAAACCCGTCCAGCCGCGCAGGCGGTCGCAGAGATTCTCTTCGCCGGCCTGGCAGTGCTCGCAGGTCCGGCAGCCCCAGTAGTTGTAGACGACCACCCGGTCACCGGCCCGGAGGCCGCGCGACCGTCCGTCCTCCGCGGGACCGAACTCCACGATCTCGCCCGCGATCTCATGCCCGGGGACGTGCGGCAGGCGCAGCGACGGCGAGAACGGCATCGCGCCGTCGGCGATTTTGAGATCCGACCGGCACACGCCGCAACCGAAGACGCGCACGAGCACCTGCCCCGGCCCGGGCGCCGGCCGCGGCAGATCGAGCAGCCGCAGCGGTGCTCCGTATTCTGCCACCGCCATCGCGCGCATGCCCCGTCCCTCCGATGCCGGCGCTTACCGCCGGTTAGTCCCGCTCGCGCGGGGCGACGCCGGCGCCGGCCGCCGGCCAGTCCCCGCAAGGGGGCGCTCAGGCCTCGTTCACAATCGCGCCGCGTCCGAGGAGCGACCGGCTCCGCAGGAGTCCGTGCAGCGCTTCCACGTCCGCGAGCGGCCGCACGTCCGACACAACCGGCGTAATCGCACCGTCGCGGACGAGCCGTCCGGCCGCCAGCACCTCGGCGCGCGACGCGTAGCGCGATCCGAGCAGCGTCAGTTCGTTCATCACCATCTGTCGCGACGGCGCCTCGAGCATGGTGTCCTGAAACGTCGTGAGCGTGACCATCCGGGCGCCCGGCCCCAACAACCCGAACGCCCACGCGAGCGTGTGGTGGCTGCCGACGAGGTCGATCGCGACGCTCGCGGTACCGTCGAGCGCCGTCCGCGCACGACCCTGTGCGTCCGGCGCGGTGATGTTCACCGTCTCCGCGGCGCCGAGGCGCCGGCAGTGCTCCAACTTCGCGTCGTCCACGTCGACGGCGACCACCCGGCCGCCGAAGAGCCGCGCCATCTGCGTCATATGGATGCCGACGCCCCCGCCGGCGCCGATGACGAGCACGCGGTCGCCGGGCCGGACGCCCGCCCGCGCGGCGCAGACGTGGTACGGCGTCGCAACCGCGTCCGGGATCACCGTGCCGTCCACGAACGGCACGCCGTCCGGCAGCGGCAGGACGTTGGCCTCCGGCAGGACGGCGAGTTCGGCATAGCCGCCGTCGCGGTGGACCCCGACGTAGCCGGCGTGGCGGCGGCAGAGCGGGTCACGGCCCGCGAGACACCACTCGCACCGGCCGCACGTCAGGTAGAAGTAGCTCATCACGCGGTCGCCCGCCCGGACCCCCGCGACGCCCTCGCCCGTTTCAACCACAACGCCCGTAAACTCGTGGCCCGGGATCCGCGGCAGGGACTCGGGGCGGCCGAGGTTGCCGCCCATGTAGTTCACCACCGTCAGGCCGACGCCGCAGGCCCGAACGGCGATCAGCACCTCGCCGGGGCCGGGTGCCGGGTCGGGGTGGTCGCCGTGGCGCAGCGGCTCCCCCCAGGCGTGGAGGAGCTGGGCCTTCACCGCGCGCGGTTGGCTGCGGGCACGCCGCCGAACAGCGCCAGGATCTCGTCTACCGGCAGCACCCAGCCGAGACAGCGCTGGACGTTCTCCAGACCCAGCACGTGCAGGTCGTCGCCGTACATGCTGGCCACGCCGTCCTGGGCCACTACGACGCGGAAGTCCCGGTTGAACGCGTCGAACGCCGTACAGAGCACGCAGGTATTGGTGTTGATCCCGCAGATCACGACGGTTTCCGCCCCGAGCGCCCGCAGCAGCGTGTCGAGGTCGGTGCCGTAGAACGCGCTCAGCCGTTTTTTGCTGCGGATCACGTAGTCGCCCGGCTCCGCGGCGAGCTCGGCCGGCAGCTCCGTCTGCACGGAGCCTTCCTGGTTGTGGTGCACGATCGTACTGCGCCGCCCCGGCGTCATCGACTCGCGCGCCGCCTCGACCGCCTTCCAGAAGGGGTTCACCATGCTCTCGAGACCCGGCGGCGTCGTGCGCCGGTACGTCAGCAGGACGTAGATGACCGGCACGTGCGCGGCTCTCGCGCCGCCGAGCAGACGCGCCACGGCCGCCCGCACGCGCCGCGCGTCGCCGGTGGACACCGGCATCGTCGCCACCTCGGGGTCCAGATGTCCCCGGTGGACATCCACCGCCAGCACCGCGGCCTTCGCCGGATCGAGGCGCAGCTGCGCGCGGATCGCCTCGAGAAACGGGCGGCGGTCGACAATCTGTGTTCGCGTCGAATCATCCGTGGACATCGGCGCTACACCCCCAGGTAACGGTGCGTGACCTCGGCGTCGGCGGCCAGGTCGGCCGGCGGACCGTGGTAGACCACGTGGCCCTTGCTCAGCACGTAGACGTCGCCGGCGACCCGCAGCGCCATCGGCAGGTTTTGCTCCACGAGCAGAATGCTCAGGCCCTCCTCGCGGAGGCGGACGATGGCGTCTCCGAGGTTGCGGACCAGCAGCGGCGCGAGACCTTCCGACGGCTCGTCCATCAGCAGCAGGCGGGGATTGGTCAGCAGCGCCCGGCCGATGGCGAGCATCTGCTGCTCGCCGCCGGAGAGCATGTTGCCGCGGTGGCCGGCGCGTTCTCCGAGCCGCGGGAAGAGCGTCAACACCCGCTCCACCGTCCAGGTCGCGCCGTTCGCCGCCCGCGCCCCGACGGTCAGGTTCTCGAAAACGGTCAGCGACGGGAAGATGCGGCGGCCCTGCGGAACGAGGCCGATGCCGAGCCGGGCGATCTCGTGGCTCGGCGCGCGCGTGATGTCGCGCCCGCCGAAGAGCACGCGGCCTCGGCGCGGCCTGGCAAACCCCACGATCGAGCGGATCAGCGTCGTCTTACCCATGCCGTTCCGGCCGAGCAGTGCCGCGACCGTGCCGGGGCGGACCTCCAGGCTCACGCCCTGCAGCACGTAGGAATCGCCGTAGTAGGTGTGGATGTCCTCGACGGTGAGCGCGCCCATCAGTGCGCCCTGCCCGCGTCTTCCGCGCCGAGGTAGATCTCCTGAACCGAAGGATCCGCGCGCACCGCGTCCTTCGCGCCCTCGGCCACGACGCAGCCGAAGTGCAGCACCGTGATCGCGTCGACGATCTCGAATGCGACGTCCATGTCGTGTTCGATCAGCAGCAGGGTCAGCCCGGGATCGAGGTTCTTGATGAACTGCGCCATCTCGCGGCGCTCTCCCGGCGACAGCCCGGCCGCCGGTTCGTCCAGCAGCAGAAGGCGCGGGCGTCCGGCGAGGGCCAGCAGCACCTCGAGCTGGCGCTGCTCCCCGTACGAGAGGACGTGCACTTCGACGTCGCGTTTCTGCCAGAGCCCCGCGGGCTCGAGCAGCCCCCGCGCGCGGTCCAACACCCCGCGGTCCCGTCGAAGCGGCCGCAGCATCGCGTACTTGGACGGCGAGAGCGCCTCCACCGCGAGCAGCATGTTGTCTTCGACGGTGAGCGCGCCGAAGAGGTTGGTGATCTGAAAGGTACGGCCGAGCCCGAGCGCGGCCCGCCGGTGCGCCGGGAGACTCGTCACGTCGCGGCCGAAGAGCCGCAGGCGGCCGGAGGTCACCGGAAGCTCCCCCGTGATGATGTTGAACAACGTCGTCTTGCCGGCGCCGTTCGGCCCGATGATGGCCCGGCGAGACCCCTCCGGCACCGACATGGAAACGTCCCGGATCGCTTCGAGGCCGCCGAACCGGCGACAAATCCGGTCGAGCTCCAGGATGGGCCGCGTCCTCAGCGTGCTGCGATCCTTACGCGCAGTGCGCGCACGGCGGATAGTTGCGGTCGTACACCGGCTGCTTCAGGAAATCTGCCGGCGCGAACGTCCAGAACTGCGAGACGTTGTGGAAGGTGTGGATCACCGTGTTGACGAGACGGCCGTTTCGAAATTCCACCTTCCGCACGTACTCGTTCTGGATCGGATTGTGGTAACTGTCGAGGCGGATCGGCCCCCGCGGGGCGTTCGGCAGCTGGACCGCGAGCAGCGCGCGCAGGAACGCCGCGCGGTCGTCCACCTTGCCGTCGATGCGCCGCGCCGCCTCGTCGAGCCACATGCCGCCGGTGTAGTTGGTCTCCGCGTAGTACGACGGATCCTTCTTATAGCGGGCGTTGTAGGCGTCGACGAACTTCTTCGCGGCGAGCGTGGTCAGCCCCGCGGCCCAGTGCAGGCACGTGACGATGCCGGTCGCGTCCTCCGGCGCACCCATGCCGCGGAGCAGACTCTCGTCGGACAGCAGGCCGCCCCCGATGAGCGGGGTCTTGTCCTTCAGGCCGTACTGCCGGTACGCCTTGGCAAAGCGGATCACGTCGACGCCGACCGGAATGGCGAACACCGCGTCCACGTCCCGGCGCAGTTGCGTCACGTACGGACTGTAGTCCGGGGTTCCGAGCGGCGCCCAGATCTTCTGCACGATCTGCCCGCCGTGCAGTTCGAACGTCTTCTGAAAGCCCCCGACCACCTCGTAGCCGAACGCGTAGTCGCTGCCGATGGTGGCGATCCGCTTGTACTTGAGCTCGGTGGCCGCGTACTCGCCGAAGGGATGCGAGGGCTGGCTGCTCGACCAGCCGGTGCGGACGAAGTTGGGGGCGCCCTTCCGCTGCGTCAGGTCGTCCGCGGAGGCCACCATGTAGATCATCGGCGTACCGCGTTCGGCCACATAGTCGCGGACGGCGTAGGCTTCGGAGGCGAGGAGCGGCGCGGTGAGGAGGTGGACGCGATCCTGCTCGATCAGCTTGCGGGCCTTCGTCAACGCGTTGGCCGGCACGCCGCCCGCGTCCTCGACAATCAACTGCACCTGCCGTCCGCCGAGCATCGAGTTCTTCTCGGACAGGTACATCTGAAAACCGTCCAGCATGTCGCGCCCGCTCGGCGCGACCGTGCCCGTGATATCGGCGACGAACCCGATCCGGAACGCGGCCGACGGCTGCGCGTACGCGACCGGGCGCAGACCGCCGAGGGCCCGGGCGGCCGCGGCGCCGGCAAGGGCGGCCCCGCCTTTGAGCAGCGTCCGGCGTCCGATGCCATGTCTCGCCAATCTTCTCACCTCCACTAGGTGGTTTCCGACTGTTCGACGGCCGGGACCCGGGTCCCGCGTGCGGGAGGCCGCCGGGCGAACAGCGTGCGCGCGGCGCCGACCACCCCGCGCGGCGCATACATCACAGCCAGCACCAGAATCGCCCCGAGGATCGTCAGCCAGCGCTGCGTGATGCCGCTCAGCATGTTCTGGAGGAAGACGAGCAGCGCCGACCCGACGAGCGGGCCGAAGAGCGTGCCGGTGCCGCCGAGGATCACCATCAACAGCGCGTTCGCGGACGCGACGAGGTGCACGTCGGCCGGCGAGACGAAGCCGTTGTAATAGGCGTACAGGACACCGGCGAGGCCGCTGAACGTGCCGGCGACGATGAACGCCAGGTACTTGTGGAGGAAGACGTTGTAGCCGAGCACCCGCATCCGCGATTCGCTCTCGCGGATGCCGCGCAGCGTGAGGCCAAACGGCGATGTCACGACAAGAGACATCAAGAGCGCCGCGACCAACGTTACCGCCATCGCGAAGTAATAAAAGGTTTGAATCCGGCTCATGCTGAGCCCGGCCGCGAGCACCGGCCGCGCGATGCCCCGAAGGCCGTTGTCGCCGCCGGTCACCGAGACCCACCTGTAGGCGAGGCCCCAGATGATCTGCCCCAGCGCCAGCGTGATGATCAGGAAGTACGGCCCCGTGGCGCGGATGGCGAGCAGGCCGAACAGCGCCGCCGCGACCGCAGCGGCGAGGAGTCCGCCGCCCGCGGCGGGCCAGAACCCCCAGGCGTGCACGGTGGCCAGTACCCCGACCGTGTAGCCGGCGACGCCGAAGTAGGCGGCGTGCCCCAACGAGGCCAGCCCCGTGTACCCCACCAGCAGATCCAGGCTCATCGCCATGATGCCGTAACAGAACGTCAGCGTCAGCAGGTGCAGGTAGTAGGTCGGCGCGACGGCCGGCAGCGCGCCCAACGCGGCGACGATCACCGCGCCGGCCCCGAGACCGCCGTACGCCCGGGACCGCATCGGTCAGGCCCGGCCGAAGAGGCCGGTCGGCCGCACGGCGAGGATCAGCGCCATCGGCGCAAAGAGCGTAAAGTACGAGAGCTCGGGGAACAGCGCCTTGCCGAAGTTGTCGAGCAGACCGACGAGCAGGCTGCCGACGAGCGCGCCCTTCAGGCTGCCGAGGCCGCCGACGATCACTACGACGAACGTCAGGGGCAGGACGTCGAAGTCGGCGCCGGGATAGATCGAGAGAAACGCACCGCCCATCACACCGCCGGCGGCGGCGAGGAAGGCGCCGAGCGCGAAGACGCCGGTCATCACGCGTCCGACGTTGATCCCGAGACCGCGCGCCATCTCGGCGTCGTCGACGGCCGCGCGCACGGTCGCGCCGAGGCGGGTGCGCTCGAGCAGCAGCCACAGGCCCGCGAAGACGCACAGCCCCACGGCGATCACGAACATGCGGTACGCCGGAAAGTACACGGGGCCGAGCACGAGCGTCCCCGCGAGCGCCTTCGGCACCGGAATGCTTTGCGGGTCGCCGCCCCACAAGAGCAGCGCCTGGTCGGAAAAGAAGAACGCGAATCCCATCGTCAGCAGGACCTGGGGCAGCGCCTGCTGATGGAAGCGCGCGAGGAACCACCGCTGCATGACGATGCCGATCGCCCCGACGGCCGCGCCGCCGGCGACGATCGCGAGCGGGAACACCGACGTCCAGCGCATCACCGACAGCCCGACGTACGCGCCGAGCAGATAGTACGAGCCGTGCGCAATGTTGGCGACGCGCATCAGGCCGAAGATCAGCGTCAGCCCGCTCGCGAGCAGGAACAAGAGCGCCCCGAACGAGAGGCCGTTCAGCGCCTGCTGGAGGTAGAACGACGCCCCCACGGCCCTAGAGCTCGAGCCGCAGGAGCCGGGCCGCGTTGCCGGCCTCGATGGCCGCGGTCGCGGCGGGGGGAAGGCCGAGCCGCCTGAGGCGCGCGGCCGGATCGGCGTCCGCCATGTCGTACGGCAGATCGGTGCCGAGCAGCACGCGCTCGTGGCCGGCGGCCTCGATGAGAAACCCGAGCGCCCGGTCGCCGTGTGTGATCGTGTCGGTGTAAAACCGCCTGAAGGACGCGGACGGAGCCCGCCGGAGGGCGCTCTTCACTTCCGCCCGCACCGCGTAGGTGTGGTCAAGACGCCCCAGCAGAAACGGCAGCGACCCGCCGCCGTGCGCGAGCACCACCTCCAGGTCGGGGTGACGGTCGAGGACGCCGCGCATAACGAGACGCGCGCCGGCGAGCGCGGTCTCGGCGGGGTTGCCGACGGAGTTGTCGAGGTGCCACTCGCCCATGCGCTCGCCGCCGGCGTTGTTGAGCGGATGCGTGAACACGGGCAGCCGGAGCCGCACCGCGCATTCCCAGACCGGCTCGAACGACGGGTCGTCGAGATAACGGCCGTTCACGTTCGTGCCGACGTACAGCGCCCGGCAGCCGGCCCGGGCCGCGCGCTCGGCCTCCGCCGTCGCCGCCGGGACGTCCTGCAGCGGCAGCGTCGCGAACGCGAGGAACCGGCGCGGGTGGGCACGGGCGATCGCCGCGATCTCGTCGTTGAACACCGACGCGAGCTCCCGGCCGACATCCGGGGGCGCCCAGTAGAGCATCGGCGGGGAAAGCGACAACGCCTGAACGCCGATGCCCCAGCGGTCGAGCGCGGCGAGGCGCTCCGCGACGTCCCAGAACACCGGACCGATCGTCGACCGCTGGCGGGGGCTGCTCCAGACGATCCGCTCGTCCCCACGCGTCTCCACTTTGGCGCCGTACCGCGCGCCGATCCGGTCGAGCGCGGCCAGAAACCGCTCCGGAAAGACGTGGCTATGGACGTCGACGATCATGCGGCGGTAGTCAGGCGCGCATGTCGTCGGCGTGCTCGCAGAGCGTGAATCGCTCGTGGCCTGTCTCGGTCACGACGATATTCTCCTCGAGCCGCACCGTCTGCGGGAGCCCTGGGTGCCCGGCGAACGTCTCGATCGCAAAATACATGTTCTTCTTGAGCTCGGCCGGATATTTGAGCGAGTAGGCCCGCGAAATCCACATCCCCTCGTACAGGCTGAGCCCGATGCTGTGCGCGAACTGCTGGAGCGAGACACTCCCGTACTTGTCGTCGTCGTAGACGGGGAAGTGCTTCGCGACGTCCGCCGACGTCGCCCCGGCGCGGACCGCGCCGATCGCCGCATAGAGCGAGTCGTAGCACTCCTTGTAGAGGTCCTTTTCCTGCTGCGTGGGCTTGGCCGCAACCTTCCAGCAGCGGACGAAGTCGATGAAGTAGCCGCCCGGACCGACGGCGTTGATGTCGATGATCATCAAATCGCCCTGGCGGATGATCTTGTCGGTGTGCCAGCGGCGGTATGGACTGGTGTTGCCGCCCGAGGCGACGATGATATCGTAGACGAAGTCGAAGCCGCTGCGGTACAAGTACTCGTTCACTTTCGCGCAGACTTCCGCTTCGCGTACGCCCGGCTTGGCCCACTCGTGCTTGGCCATGTACATCGCGGCGTCCCCGTGCGCGGCGGCGATCTTGTGGCACTCCAGCTCGTCCTCGGTCTTGATGACGCGCGCCTGCGACATCGCCGGCCACCCGTTGACGATGTTGAGCCCCTCCTTCGTCAGGGCCTGGTAGGCCATCAGGTCCATGATATCGATACCGATCTTCTCCTTGTGCACACCCGACTCGCGCAGCACGTCGGCGATCGACCCCGCCATCCGCGCCGCCATCTCCGGCTCGGCGCCTTCCGACCACTTCCAGGTGATCGCCGGGCGGATTTCGTGCAGCCACGGCGCGTCGATCTGCGCGCACACGAGGTCGCTGCCGACCGTCTCGAACAGCACCGGGTCCTTCCCGCGGGGCAGCACCGCGTAGCGGATGAAGATGTTGTTCTTCCAGTTGCCCTGGTAGACCCCGGTCGTGTACCGGACGTTCTCACCGACGAACAGGATCAGCGCGCCGAGGTTGTGTTTGTCCATCATCTCCCGCGCGCGCGTGAGGCGGTCGCTCCGCAGCCGGTCGAAATTGACGCGGCCCTGCCAGTCCGTCCCGGAGGTGCTGAAGACGCGCCGCGGCTGAAGCTCGTGCTGCCCGGCGAGGAACTGATGGTACGTCATCGATGTGGCCCCCCTTTGACCGTTCTCACTCCGCTACGCAAGCAGCGCCGCGCAGTAGGGACTTCGCGAGATCCGCCGCGCCCCGCGCGGGGTCACGGCCACCATATCTTCCAGCCGGACGCCGCCGCCTCCCGGCACGTCCGGCAGCCAGATCAGCGGCTCGAGCGCGAACACCATGCCGGCCTCGAGCGTCACGGTTGCCGCCCCGGGAAACGCCTCGCCGATGTACGGAGGCTCGTTGGAGCCGCAGCCGATCCCGTGGCCGATGAAGAGACTGAGGAAGCGGTCGCCGAGCCCGTGCGCCGCGGCGCGGTCGCGGATCACCTTCGTGACCTCGGCGTTGGTCGCGCCCGGCCGCATCGCCTCGATGCCGGCCTGCAGACCCTCCCACACGGCGCGGTAGATCCGGCGCTGCTCCACGGACGGCCGCCCGCAGATCACGGTCCGGCCGATGTCGCCGAAATAGCCGTTCCAGCAGGCGCCGATGTCGATGAAGACCAGGTCGCCCTCGCGGATCAGCTTGTCGGTCGCGATCCGCGTCGGGGGGGACATCCGCTCGCCGCTCGCCACGAACGGCGTCGTCACGTGCGGATACTCGCCGCCGAGCCGGTGCAGCGTGCGCAGGGCCTCGCCGACTACTTCGCACTCCCGCGCCCCTTCGCGGACGGCGTCCGTCGCGGTCGCCGTGACGGCCTCGGCGATCGCGGTCGCCTCCTCGATCACCGCCATCTCCTCCGCGGTCTTGATCCGCCGGGCGGCCTGCATCGCGACGTCGCCGTCCGCCCACGTGATGCCGGCGCAGGTCTCGACGAGCGCGTCCATCAGCAGCTTGCTCGTGAGATCGATGCCGACCCGCCCCCCGCGCAGCCCCCGGCGGCGCAGCAGCGCGGGGATGAGCTCCGCGGCGACGTGGCGGATCAGCCCCGGCTCCTCGAGGATCGGGATCGTCTCCCAGTCACCGACCCACGGCATGGTGGCCTCGGCCCGATCGCGGTCCCCGCCGGAGACCAGCAGCGCCGTCGTCCCGTCGCGCGTGCAGAGCGCCCCGTTCAGCACGCCGTTCTTCCCGGCAATGACCTGCGGGCGCAGGCTCGTGAGATACCGGACGTTCTCCTCTTTCCAGACGAGGACGGCGTCGAGGCCGGCCGCGGCCATCGCCTGCCGCGCCCGTTCGATCCGTCCGGCGCGCAGGCGGGCCATGTCGATCCGCGCCTCATAGTCCGCGGCCCCGGCACCGCGCGACCAGGTCAATACGCGACCTCGACGAGGCGGCCCTCGCGCGCCGCCCGGATCACGGCGTCGGTCAGCTGCACGCTGCGGAGGCCGTCCGTGCCCGAGGCGTTCGGCTCGCGGTCGTGCGCGACGGCATCGTTGAAGGCGGCCACGGATCGCACGACCGCGTCCATGCTGGAATATTTGGTCGTCTGCTCGCCGGCGCCGGTGAGCACGCGCAGCTCGCCGACGCGAAACGGGCGCGTGGTGTCGATGCCGACGATGCGCCCCGCCGTCCCGTAGATGTCGATGTCCGGCTGGAAGTTTGGCACCTTCTGGTTGGCGTTGACGTACGCGAGCGCGCCGTTCTGGAAGCGCAGCAGCGCGAGCACCATGTGTTCCAGTTCCGTCGACCGGCCCACGTCCGTCACGGCCGTCACTTCCTTGACCTCCGAGCCGAGCAGGTAGCGCAGCAGGTCGAAGGGGTGCACCGCGATGTTGTTGATCGAGCCGAGGCCGGCGAGCTGCGGGTCGGCGCGCCAGCTGCGGAACGGGTTCGCGCCGGAGCTTACCTCGATCTGGACAAGAATGACGTCGCCGATCGCGCGCTGCTCCAGCAGGCGCTTCGTCTCGACGAACGCGGTGTGGTGCCGGGTCTGGAAGTGCGTGCCGAGCTTGAGGCCCGCGGCCCCGAACGCGTCGACCATGCGGCGGGCGTCGGCCGCGGAGAGGGCCAGCGGCTTTTCGCAGAGGACGTGCTTGCCCGCGCGCGCGGCGGCGAGCGCCTGCTCCGCGTGCTGCGCGTTCGGGGTGGAGATGTAGACGATGTCGACGTCGCGGTCGCGGAGCAGATCCGCGTAATCCGTATACGCCCGCCGCGCGCCGTGCTGCGCCGCAAACGCGTCCGCGCGGCCCTGATCGCGGCTCACCACGCCGACCAGCGAGCCCCGCTCGCCGAGCGCCTTGATCGCGGGCGCGGTCGCGCTGCCGGCGAAGCCGCCGGTTCCGATGATGCCCCAGCCGAGTGCCACCGTTCTATCCCCCCTATCGCGTCCATCGCGGCGTCCGCGATGTTCTTCGGTGAAGTCCCGGCGCCCTACCCCGGCGGGCGCCGTTCGCGACGTCGGCCGCCGCCCGTGGATCGGCGGGGCCCCTCCGCGGCGTCTCGCATCGGCACGCAGGCCGCGCCGCCGGCCCGCGAGAAATACCGTGCTCATGCTGCGACACTCGGTGATCTGGCGCCTCCGCGACACGACCACGCCCGCCCTGCAGACGGAGATGCTGGAGGGTCTGGCCTACCTCCGCATGGAGTGCCCGATGGTACGGTCGGGTGACTACGGCGACGACCTCTTCGGCGGCTCCCGCCGATTCGACGATCCGCCGCCGTTCGAAGCCTCGCCGGTCCGGCGGCGCGGCGCCGACGGCCCCCCCGCGAACTACGATGTGGCGCTCCACCTCGACTTCGACGACTGGGACTCCTACCGCCTGTACAGTCCGCATCCCGCGCATAGGGCCGGCTCCGTCTTCAACGGGATGGTATCCTGGGACGAACTCACGGCGCGCGTCGACTGGTACTTCGACGGCCAGGTCCCGATCCGCCACGGCCGTGTGAAACACGTCGCGATGTTCGTCTGGTCCGACGGCGCCTCCGAACCGGCCAAGCAGCGCGCCCTCGACGCCGTGAGGGCCCTCGGTGAGGCACCGGGCGTGGACGCCGTCACACTGGGCCACAACGTCGGGCAGCTCGTCAGCGATTACGATTGGATCATGGACGTCCAGCTGCCCGACCGCGCCGCGGCGGAGCGGCTGCTCGGCGGCCCGCACTACGCGCGGGCGATGGAAGCGGTCGCCGCCGCGACCAAGTACGAATGGACGGCGCGCCTGTCCCACGTCATGCGTGGTCCGTAACCTCGGGCCGTTCACCCACCCCGGTCTCATCCGGCCTTCATCCGGTGCTGGATCGCGGCGGTCTGCTCCGTCCGCGTGAGGCCGTCGAGCAATCCGGCCGCCTCGCGGTAGGCCGGGTGCGCGAGGAAGGCCGCGGCGCCTTCTGCGTCGGCGAAGTGCGCCTCGAGCACGAGATCCGCGCGCCCCGCTTTGGCCCAGCCGAGGTCGTCCGCGACCTCGAGGGCGTAGATCGCTTCGCAGTCGGCGCGCAGCGCGGCCAGCGCCCGCCGCGCCTCCCGTTTCCGCCGATCGTCGGCGCCCTCGCGCCAGCAGTACAGCGCGAGGTGACGCACCCGGCCCCGGACCGACGCCGGCCCTGTGTACAGGTAGTCGGCCCGGGCCTGCCTCTCCACGTGCGTGATGGCGTCGATGAAGCCGCCGACGCGGGAGTGGTGCGGGTCGGTGACGTACGCGTCCCAGGACGCCTTGTCGCGGTGATCCCGGAGCAGCGCGAGCCCGCAGTTCGTACCCGCGGACAAGCCGAGGTCTTCTCCGAAGTCGACCGCGTCGACGGAGCTCGCGTAGCTGATGTACGCGAGCCCTTCTTTGGCCCTGAGCCGCCGCTCCGGCGTCGCGTCCCGGTTCCACCGCCACAGCACGACGCGCCGCAGGACCGGTGAGATGGTCACCGCCTAATACCCCCGCATGACGTGTGTGATCCTCGCCGTCCATTCATGCTTGGTCGCGGACGCGATGACGCCGATCGCGGCGGCGTACCGCGGGCCTTCCACGAAGCCGCGCGCCGCCGCGTCTTGAATCTGGACGTCGAGGATCCAATCGAAGTTGCCTGCGGGGCCGCCCGCGTTCTCGCCGGTGACGGCCGACATGACGCCCGGTACCTGGGCCAGGCTTCGCGCCGCGGCGAGGGCCCGGGCGCGCGCCGCGGCGTCCGCGTCGGCGGCCCAGACGAACAGGGCCGTGTGGCGGACGAGCCCGCGGCGGACCGGCGGGCCGCCGTCGTGCCGCCAATCGATGCGCGCGGTCAGCTCCGGCACCGTGACGGCGGCCTGCAGGCGCGCCACGGCCCGGTACGTCTCGCCGGCGAAGTACCGGCCCCTCGCGGCCTCGTCGTCGAAGTCCAGATGGAGCGCGACGTCGTAGTTGCAGGCCGGCCCTTCCCGGCGCGCGCGCCAGCGCGGCGTGCGCTTCCACGGCGGGACCGCGAGCAGCGGGCTCGAGCCGCCGAACAGGTCGTCCCCGTAGTCGCCGGCGCGCGGTCCCTCGCCCTCCATTCGCAGAAAGGCCAGTCCGCGCCGCATCGCCAGCTTCTGGTCCTCGCCGGCAGTGTCGCGGTGGAGAAACAGCGCCGTGTGCCGCAGCATCAGTGGCGCATCCCCGTCGTCGCGACGCCGGTGATGATCTGGCGCTGAAACACCAAGAAGAGCAGCGTCAGCGGCACCGACGCGATCGCGGACACGGCCATCAGCATCGGAAAGTCCGACGTCTCCGCCGACTGAAACGTCTGCACGGCGAGCGGGACGGTGGCCTTCGCCGTGTTGCTGATAATGAGGAACGGCCAGACGAAGTCGTCCCAGGTCGACTGGAAGATCAGGATCGCGACGGTCAGGACCGCCGGCCAGGCGAGCGGAACGGCGATGCGCAGAAACGTCACCGCGTGGCCGGCGCCGTCGATGCGCGCGGCGGCGATGAGGTCGTCCGGGAGCGACAGGAAGTACTGCCGCATCATCAGCACGCCGAGGGCGTTCGCGGCGACCGGGACAATCATCCCCTGGTAGCTGTTGAGCCACCCGAGGCGCTGCACCGTAAGATACAGCGGCACCATGACCACCTCGAGCGGCAGCATCAGGGTGGCGAGAATGACGACCAGAAGGACGTGCCGGCCGAGGAAGCGGTATTTGGCGAGGCCGTAGCCCGCGAGCGCCGACAGCGCGACGTTCAGAACGGTGACGCAGCCCGTGACGATGGCGCTGTTCACGAAGTAGCGCGTGAAGCCGACGGTTCTGTACGCGGCCGGGTAATTGCTCCACAGCGGCTGCCGCGGAATCCACTGGATCGGCAGATCGAACACGTGCCGGTTGGATTTCAGCGAGGTCGAGACCATCCAAAAGATCGGCATGAGAAACACGATGGTCACGCCGGTGAGCAGGAGCAGCAGCGCGATCGTCACGATCCGCTCCCGGATCTTACTCTTCATGGGTCCTGAACGCGCGCAGGCTGAAGATGGTGAAGGCGACGATGATCAACAGCATGACGAGGGCGGCGGCGGACGCGTAGCCCATCTGGAAACCGATGAAGCCGGTCTGATACACGAACAGCGACAACGTGGTGCTGGCGTTGTCGGGGCCGCCGCCCGTCATGACCAGCGCGAGGACGAAGTTCTGCACGGTCAGCGTGATCGCAAACACCACGACGACCAGAAACGTCGGCTTGAGCATCGGCAGCGTGACCGACCGGAACCGCCGCGGGGGACCTGCCCCGTCGATCGCCGCGGCCTCGTACAGCTCGTGGGGGATCGACTGCAGGCCGGCCAGGTAGATGACCATGCACAAGGGGGTCAGCCGCCAGGCCGTCGCCACGACCAGCGCCTCGACGGCGCCCCGCGCGGACAGCAACCAGTTCACGGGGTGCAGCCCGACGGACTTGAGGACCGTGTTTACGAGGCCGTACGGATGGAAGAGGAACTGCCAGAGAATCGGCGTCACGATGATCGGCACGACGGCAGGCAGAAAGAGCAGCGTCCGAAACAATCCCCGGGCGGGAAGCCGCTGGTTGAGCAGCACCGCGAGGGCGAGTCCGAGAACCATCGAGATCGCGATGGTGGCGCTGACGTAGCGCGCGGTCGTCTCGAGCGCGCCGATGAAGACCGTGTCGTGCGTCAGCCGGAGGTAATTGGCGGCCCCGAGAAACCGCGACGTCCGCTGGGTGAGAGAGGCGTTGGTGAGACTCAGCGACGCGGCGTAGGCCATCGGCCAGAACTTGAAGCACACGAGCAGCAGCAGAATCGGAGCCACGAACACGGCGCCCCACCACGGCTGCGTGGGGCCGAGCCAATGCCGGCGCACCCGGGCCCAGAGCGGCTCGGCCGGCCGGCGGGCGCCGCCGTCCCGTACGCCGCCGCGCGCGGCGACGGCGCCCTGCGCGATACGTTCGTTGCTCACGAGGATGTGGAGCGTCCCGGCTCCGGACCGTGTGTCGGTTCGGAGCCGGGACGAGTGTATGCTCCTCTCGACAAGGTTACTTGCCGATCGCCTGCAGGTATTCTTGCTGCGCCTCCTGGAGCGCCTGCGGGATCGCTTCGCTCTTGAACACGACCTTCTGCACGCCGTTCTGGATCGCGCCCTGCAGCTGGCCCCAGTGCGTGGTCTGAGGCAGCGGCTGGGCGTACGTCAGCTCGGTCTTGAACACGTCGATGAAGGGCGTGGCCTTCACCTCCGGCGCCTCAAAGACGGCCCGGCGCGGCGTGATGCTGCCGGTGTTCACGAAACGAACCACGCCGCGGCTCGCGATGTAGTCGATAAGGCTCCAGGCGGCGAATTGCTCGGCCGCGGAGGCGGTCTTGTTGACGCAGAAGTCGAACGAGTACTTCGGCGAACCGCCCGGCTTCCCCGTAATGCTCGGCAGCTGCGAGACGTAGACGTTGCCCTTTAGGTCGGGATTGAGGCGAACCGCGAAGCTCACGGCATTCGCGCCGCCGTACGACATCACGTCCAACCCGTCGGCGAAGTCCTGGTAGGGCGACGTCTGCACGTCCTTTGTGATCGTCGGCGCGACGGCGGTATCTTTGAAGATCTGCATCGCTTTCACGGCCGCGGCGGACGTCAGCAGCGGGCTGCCGTCCCGGTCCAGCACGCGGGCGCCCTGCGATTCGACCGACGCGACGAACAGCATCGCGTACCACTGAGGCCCGGCGGTGTAGCGGACGCCGAACCCGCGCTGGACCAGCTGGCCGCCGGCATCATACTTGGTCAGCCGCTTCTGCAGGGCCGCGACCTGCGCCCACGTATGAGGGATGTCCTCGGGGATCTTGAGGCCGGCGGCCGTGAACTTCGCCTTATTGACGAGCAGGCTCCAGGACGGGGCGGAGACCGGGAGGCAGTAGACCGCGCCGCCGCGACTCTGGGCGTCGAGCGCGTGCGGCAGATACAGATCGTTGATCTGCCGCATGGTCTCCTTGCCGAACGCCGCCGGGATCGCCGGGGCCATGTACGGCACAAACCCCTCGATCCAGGGCTCGAAGACGGCGAACACGGCCGGCCCGCCGCCGGTCGGCAGCTGCGTCGAGAGCTTCTGGAATCCCGGACCGAGCGGTGTCTGCGCCGCCTGGACGGTGACGTTCGGGTGCAGCTTCTGCCATTCGGCGATCAGTTGTTCTTCGATGTGGAACCCCGGCGCTTCGTCGCTGCCGAACATCGTGAGCGTGATGTTGCCGCTCGGAAAGCCGGCCGGCGCCGAATTCGCGGCCATGCCGCCCGCCAGCAGCGAAGCGGAAACCGCGACCGCCGCCAGAACCGCCACTCGTACGACCAACCATTTCCGCATGCCGACACCCCCGTGTGCTGTTGTCACAGACCGAGCAATCCCGCGAGATTCCTGACCAGAACTTTCGATTCGACGTCCCGGGGGAGGCCCGCGGCGCGCACGGCGTCCACGGGGCGCTCGTCCCCCATGTTGAACGGGTAGTCGCTGCCGATCACGACGTGATCCTCGCCCATGCGGTCCAGCAGGAACCGCAGGGACAGCGCGTTGTGCGTCAGGCTGTCGCAGTAGAGGTTCACGAGGTACTCGCTCGGACGGCGGGCCAGCCGCTCGTGCACCTCGCGCCGCGCCGCCCAGCCGTGGTCGAGCCGCCCGACCTGGTACGGCAGGTATCCTCCGCCGTGCGCCAGGATGACGCGGAGCTTCGGAAACTGCTCGAAGACACCGCCCATGATGAGGTGCGACGCCGCGAGCGCCGTCTCAAGCGGGAAACCGGCGAGGTTCCACAGGGCGTAGTCGTGGAACCGCCGCATATCGCCCCAGTTCTGCGGATGCAGAAACAGCGGCACGCCGAGCCGCTCCGCCGCCGCGTACACCGGCCGCAGACCGGGATGGTCGAGGTCGCGGCCGTTGATGTGGGTGCAGATCTCGGCGCCGCGCAGTCCCAATTCCGTAACCGCGCGGTCGAGCTCCGACGCGGCCCGATCGGGGTCCTGCATCGGCAGCGTGGCCAACCCGGCGAAGCGGTCCGGATGCGAGCGCACCAATTCCGCCATGCCGTCGTTCTGCATCGCCGCGATGCGCGCGCCGGCCGCCGGCGGCGCCCAGTAGTAGAACTCCTCGGGCGACGGGCCGAGGGCGGCGGCGTCCAGTCCGCGGCGGTCGAGCGCCTCGAGGATCAGCCCCTCGTCGTACAGGTGCCGCGGCAGCGTCGTGCCCGGCTCGAGGACGACGTCCGGCGGCGCATGATACACCATCCGGTCGGCGCCGCCGTCGCGGGCGAGCTCCACGATATCGGCGAACGTCCCGCGCCGCACCGAGTCGACGAACCTCGGCGGCACGACGTGGAAGTGGACGTCGATCGAGCGCACGGCGCTAGTCGAGCACCAGCCCGTCCGGACGCTCGCCCTGGATGAGCGCGACGATCTGCCGGGCCGTCGCCTTGGTGAGCTCGCTGCGCGCGTGCCAGGTGGCCCCGCCGTTGTGCGGCGCCAGAATGACGCTGTCCATCGTGAAGAACTCCGGGCTCGGCGCCATCTCCGGCGACCGCGGCGGCTCGTGCCAGAAGACGTCAAGGCCGGCGCCGGCGATCGTCTTGTTCTGCAGCGCGCGGACGAGCGCCGGTTCGTCGACGAGCCGGCCCCGCGCGGTGTTGATGAAGTACGCGGTGGGCTTCATCAGCCCGAATTCCCGTTCCCCGATGATCATGTGGTTGTCGGGATTGTAATCGACCTCGAGGCAGAAGAAATCGCTGCGCCGCAGCAGTTCGTCCTTACTCGCGACCCAGGTGAGCCCCATCTCCCGCTCCTGGTCGGGACTGAGCCGGGTGCGCTTATTGTAGAGGAGGCTGCACCGGAACGGCCGCAGACGCGGGACCATCTTCTTGGCCACGATGCCGAGGCCGAAGAGCCCGACCGTCTTCCCGATTACGCCCGGCCCCATGAGCGCCATCGTGTGCTCCTGCAGCGAACGGCCGGACCGCGTGTAGCGGTCCGCGTCAACCATCCGGTAGGCCAGGCCGAGCAGCATCGCGATCGTCAGATCGGCGGTCGCGTCGGCGATGTGGTCGTACACGGGCTCCCACGGGTACTGGAAGATCACCGGGATCCCGAGCTGCCGCGCCGTGTCGAGGTCGACGGAGTTGCCCTGCGGCAACCGCCGGTGCACAAGGGCGACGCCTTTGAGCTTCGGGTTCGCCTTGAGAATCTCAGCCGTGATGTTGTTTCCACCCATCACCAACAGGTAGTCGGAGCGCGCGGCTTCGACGATCCATTCCTCTTGACTCATGTTGCGGTCGACGCGAGGAAACACCCTGACGTCGGCGACCTCCCGCAGAATCTCGAGCCCCGGCTCCGGAATCGGCTGGCTGACGAACACCCTCGGCTTCACACCGCACCTCCGCGATGAAATGACTGCTCCGGCGTCGAACCACGCACCCCACGATGAGCGCCGGTGACCGCGTACCCCCCAGCCTGGCGCTCGGCGCGGCGGGCTTCTGCACGAGCATCTCCTGGCAGGCCGTCGTCCCGGTTCTGCCCCTCTATCTGGCCCAGCTCGGCTACAGCACTGCCGCGATCGGCGTCGTCGCCGGACTGTTCAGCGTGACGATGGCGGTAACGGAGCTCCAGGCCGGCAGGTTCGCGGCCGCCTTCGGCCGGCGGCGCGTGCTGCTCAACGGCTACGTGGCCAACGCCGTCTGCCTCGGCCTCGTCGCGGCGGCTCACGGACGGCCGTTCGTCGCGGGTTCCCTGTCGGCGGCCGGCGCGGCGCGCGGCGTCATCGTCCCGCCGCTTCACGCGACCGTCGCCCATTCCGCCGGCCCCGCCACGCGCGGCCGCGCGTTCGGACTCTTCTGGCTGTGGACGTCGTTCGCAGCGCTGAGCGGCCCCGCGATGGGCGGCCTGCTGGCGGCGCGTTACGGATACCGGGCGGCATTCGCGCTGGCCGCCCTCTTCAGCCTCGTCGGTCTGTTGATCATGCGCCTGTTCACACGCCCCGCGCCCGGGGACGGCCCCGCGGCCGGCCGACTCACCGGCCGGGCCGCCTCCGCCGGCGGCCTGCGGACGCTGCTCTCCGACCCGTCGGTCGCGCTCCTCGGGCTCAGCATCCTGCTGTGCTACAGCCTCTCCGGCATCTGGGCCACGTTTCTGCCCCTGTACGCGGCGCACCGCGGCCTGCGGGTGCAGACGATCGGTTTGATCTTCGCGCTGCAGGGCGGCATGTATGCGCTCATGCAGTGGCCGACCGGCCGGTTGATCCGCCCCGAACGCGGCCGCTGGATGGTTGCCGCGGGCATCGGCTGCATCGCGGCCGTCGAGCTCGCCGTTCCCTTCGCGCGCGCGGCGTCCGTACTCGTGGCCGCGGGCATGCTGTACGGGATCGCGATCGGCCTCATGCCCGTGACCTTTTCGACCCTCGTCACATGGCGCGTGCCGCCCGACCGTTACACCGGTGCGATGAGCGTCTACAATGCCGCGATCGACTTCGGGTTGTTCGCCGGTCCGCTGCTCGGAGCCGCGGTGGCGCGGGTCGACGTCGCGGCGCCGTTTGCGCTCGCGCTGCCGCTCGGGCTCGCCGCGGTGGTCCTGAGCCTGCGAACCGAGCACGGGTCGCCCGGCGCCGGCTAGCCCGCTACTCGCCATTCCGTCCGGCCGCCGCCCCCGCCCGTCCGGCCGCGCCAGGCCGCGCCCCGGACTTCGACAGCGCGATCAGGGCGAGAAACTCGAAGACGACCGTGGCCGCGAGCAGCGCCGTGATCGCGGTCGGGTCGTGGGCCGGCAGGACTTCCACCACGTCGAACCCGGCGAAGGGCAGACCGGTGATGTGGCGCAGGATCTGCAGCCCAAAGGCACTGGTCGGCCCGCCGGCCTCCGGCGTGCCGGTGCCCGGCGCGAACGCTGGGTCGAAAAAGTCGATGTCGAAGCTGAGAAACGCGGGTCCCGCACCGACCCGCCGCCGGATCGCCGCGGCGACCTCGGCCGGGGACATCGTGAGCAGATCGGGCGCGAGCAGCGTCTCGAAGCCGAGCCGCCGGTTGTCGTCGAGATCGCCCGGCGCGTACTCGCTGCCGCGCAGCCCCACCTGAATCGAGCGCGCGGTATCGAGGAGCCCCTCCTCGCATGCGCGGCGGAAGCCCGTCCCGTGCGTGTAGCGCACCCCCCAGTAGTTGTCCCAGGTGTCGGTGTGGGAGTCGAACTGAACGAGCGCGAGCGGCCCGTCGCGCTTGGCCAGCGCCCGCAGTTCGCCCAGCGTGACGGAGTGGTCGCCGCCGAGCCCGATCGGCAGCACGCCGGCCGCGGCGCACCGGGCCCACTCCTGCTCGATGTTCGCATAGGTGCGCGCCACGTCGCCGGGCACGACCATCACGTCCCCGCAGTCTACGACGCGCAGCGTCTCGACCGCGTTGATCTTGTGAAACTGGTTGGACGGCCGCAGCAGCACCGAGATGTCGCGGATCGCGGACGGGCCGAACCGCGCGCCGGTGCGGAAGCTCGCCGCGGTATCGAATGGAATGCCCATGATGGCGACGTCCGCGCCAGCCTCCGCCGCGTTCGCCGCGTACGGGAGCCGCATGAAGGTGCGGATCCCGGAGAACCGCGGGCTCTGGGTCGCGCTCGGAATTTCGGTCGACTGCATGGCCGGCACCTGGGCCTCGCGAGACGTCAATCCTTGAGGCCGGAGAGCGCGATCCCTCGAATGAAGGCGCGCTGGAAGAAAAAGAACAGCAGCACCATCGGCACCATGGCGATCGTCGAGATGGCCATGACCGAGTTGTACGTCGTGACGTACTGCGATTCGAAGCGCTCGAGGCCGATCGGAATCGTCCGCAGGGCGTCGTCCGTGACGATGAGGTACGGCCAGACGAAGGCGTCCCACGTTTCCCGCCACGTCAGGATAGCGAGCGTCAGCACGGCCGGCCAGCAGAGCGGTACGACGATGCGGAAATACGTGCGGAGCTCGCCGGCGCCGTCGATCCGCGCCGCTTCGACGAGCGAGTCCGGCAGGCTCAGCATGTACTGGCGCATTAGAAAGACGCCGAAGGCGTCCGCCGCCACCGGGACGATCAAGCCCTGATAAGAGTTGAGCCAGCCGAGGTCCTTCGCGATGATGAACGTCGGCACCATCAGGACCTCGATCGGCAGCATCAGGGTGCTGAGGATCGCGATGAACAGCGCGCGCTGACCGAAGTACCGGTACTTCGCGAGGCTGTATCCGGCCATGCCGGCCAGCAGGACGTTCAACACCGTCACGGACAGCGACACGATGAAGCTGTTGGCGAAGTAGCGCGCGAACGGAAACTGGTTCCACGCGTCCGGATAGTTGGACCACTCGGGCGGGTGCGGCAGCCACTGCACCGGCAGGGCGAAGACTTGGTTCAGCGGCTTCAGCGACGTCGAGACCATCCAGACGATCGGCGCCAGCTGCACGAGGCCCCAGCCGGCAACCAGGAACACGCCAACCCACGTGAGCAGGTCGCGGCGCCTATCCGCGGGCATCGTCGCGGAAGATCCGCAGCTGCAGCAGGGTGAACACCATGGTGCCGAAGAGCAGAAACATCGAAGCGGCGCTGGCAAGCCCCATCTTGAAGTACTGGAACCCGGTCTGGTAGATGAACAGCGACAGCACCCGCGTCGCGCTGCCGGGTCCGCCGCCCGTCATGATGAGCACGTTCGTGAACACCTTGGACATGAAGATAATCGAGAGAATGACCACGAGCAGGACCGTCGGCCGCAGCAGCGGCAGCGTCACGTACCGGAACGCGTCGACGCCGGCCGCCCCGTCGATCGACGCCGCTTCGTAGTACTCGTTCGGAATGTTCTGCAGCCCGGCGAGATAGATGATCATGAAGTACGGCACGAAACGCCACAAGGCCGAGAGAATGAGCGCCGGCATGGCCGCCCGGCGGTCGGCGAGCCACCCGAGCGGCGGCAACCCCAAGCCGTGGAGTGCCGCGTTCGCGAGGCCGTACGGATGGAACATGAACAGCCAGATGATCGCGTAGACGACCACCGGCACGATCGCCGGCAGGAAGTAGAGGGTTCGCAGAAAGTTCCGGCCGGGCAGCGGCGCGTTGAAGATCACCGCCGCGGCGAGCGACAGGAACCAGATGAACACGCTGGTGCCGAAGACAAAGTAGACTGTGACCGCGATCGATTGGTGAAACAGCGGGTCGCCGAGCAGATCCGTGTAGTTGCGCAGCCCGATGAATCGCGGCGGGCTGAGCAGATCGTAGTTGGTGAGGCTCAGATAGAGCGCCTGGATCATCGGGATGAATTTGAAAACGACCAGCAGCAGAAACATCGGCGCGAGGAACAGATAGCCCCACGCCTGATGCCGGGCCTCCGCGGAGCGAAGCCATGCAAGCGACCAACCGCGGGCGGAGCCGGACGCTGCGCCGGCCCGAGATGCCGCGGTCGTTCCCGCGCCCAGCGAGCCCACGTCCTTACGTCAGCTTCAACAGCCGCGCCAGGTTGCGGCCGAGCACGTTCGCTTCCGCCCCCGTTCCAAGGCGGCACGCGCGCACGGTCTCGACCGGCGTCTCGTCCCCCATGTCGAAGGGGTAGTCCGTACCGATCACCACGTGGTCGTCGCCGAGCCGCTCGACGAGGAACCGTAGCGACGTTGTGTTGTGCGTGAGGGTGTCGCAGTAGATACCGCCGAGGTACGCGCTCGGCGGCTTCGGCAGCCGGTCGTGGAGTTCGGCGCGCACCTTGTACCCGTGGTCGAGGCGGCCGATCTGGTACGGGAAGTACCCGCCGCCGTGCGCCAGCACGACCTTGAGGCCGGGGTTGCGCTCGAACACCCCGCCCGCGACGAGCCGCGCCGCGGCCAGTCCCGTCTCGAAGGGAAAGCCGACCAGGTTCCAGAGGTGGTAGTCCTTGATGCGCCGCATCTCGCCCCAGTTCTGCGGATGCAGGAAGATCGGGACATTGTGGCGCGCCGCGGCGGCGAAAACCTGCTCGAACGCCGGATCGTCGAGATCCCGTCCGTTGATGTGCGTGCAGATCTCGAACGCGCGCAGGCCGAGACGGGTCACGGCGCGTTCCAGCTCGCGCACCGCCCGCTCGCCGTCCTGCATCGGCAGCGAGCCCATCGGGATCATCCGGTCCGGGTGCGAGCGCGCCAGTCCCGCGATGCCGTCGTTGGTGACCTGGGCGATCCGCTCGGCGGTTTCCGCGTCGGCCCAGTAGTAGAATTGCCCCGGCGACGGCCCGACCGCGGCGGCATCCAGGCCGCGCCGGTCCAGGCCCCGGAGCATGAGGCCCGGATCCGTGCACTCCGCCTCGACCGCTCCGCCGGGTTCGAGTACCACGCCCGCCGGCGGATGGTACACCATGTGCTCCTCCCCGCCGCGGCGCTCCATCTCCACCCAGCGGCGGAACGTGCCCCGCCGGACCTCGTCATAGAACTCCGACGGGACGACGTGAAAGTGGACGTCGATCGTTTCGGGCGCACTCACCGCGTCGCCCGACTGTACTCTTCCGCGGCCTGATCGAGGGCCTGCTTCGAATCGGCGCCGCTCAGGATCACGCGCTCCACCAGGCGCTTGAGCGCGGCTTGCAGCTCAGGGTAATTGGTGCTCCTCGCGACCGGCCGCCCGAGCGAGAGATCGTGGTTGAACACGTTCAGGAACGGAGTCTTCTGGGCCTCGGGAGTCTTGTACCAGCCTTCCGCGCCCTGCAGGAAGCCGATCCGCGTCCACCACAGCGTGGGCTGAGTGCTGAAGTAGTGGATGATGTCCCACGCCACGCGCTTCTGCGCCGCCGACGCGCGCGCGTTCACTGTCCAGTTGAAGGAGTAGAGCAGCGTCACCGGGCGGGCTGGGTTGAGCTGCGGCAGCGGGACGACGGTCATGTTGCCCTTCATCTTCGGGTTGACCTGTTCGAACACCGGCCCGCCGTTCGGCCCGGCAAACGTCATTGCGTCCTGCTCTACCGCGAAGTCCTGATACGGGGACGAGCAGGTGTTTTGGGTAACCTGGGGCGCCACGACGAGACTCTTCCACGTGTTGAGCGCCTCGAGGCCCGCCGGGCCGTTGAACGCCGGTTTGCCGTCCTGCAGGACCTGACCGCCGGCCTGATACACCAGGGCCTGGAAGAGCTGCGCTTCCCAGTGCCCGTCGTCGCAGACGTAGCGAAACTCAAAGCCCTTCTGCGTGATCCGGTCGCCCTGCTTTTTCGTGAGGACCTTGTCGAGCCGCGCGACGTCAGCCCACGTCTTGGGCGCGTCTTTCACCGGGTCGAGACCGGCCGCTCGGAACAGCCGGTTGTTGATCCACAGACTGTGGGCGTTCATTTGATCCGGCACCGCGTACAGGGTGTGGCCGGCCATGAAGCCGTCCAGGACGTGCGGCAGGTAGAGCGTGAGCACGCCGTCCACCGTCGGCTTCCCCCAGGCGGCCGGGGGCAGCGGCTCGAGCGCCCCCGCCTTGATATACTTGGGCAGCACAGAGTCAGGCGCTTCGAAAATCACAGCCGCCGTGCCGGCGGCAACGGCCGCCGCGACCGTCAGCGATTTCACGTCCGTCTCGAACTGAATTTTGACGTTCGGGTGCATCTTCTCGTAGTTCGCGATCAGTTCCAGCAGCAGATGCGACTTCGTGCCGTCGCCGCCGTCCCACTCGGTGATCGTCACCGGTCCGGTCGGCAGCACCCAGCCGGCCGCGGCGGTGGCCGCGGGCACACCGGCCCCGCGGAACCCCGCTCCTAAACAGACCGCCAGGACCGCGCTCACTGCGATTGCAAGACGGGCGCGACGCATCATCGGTCTCCCCCTCCTCATCAGTCGTTGCGTCGGAGCTCCAGCACGCTCAAACCCTCGTAGCGGTCGATCGCGTACACGAATCCCCGGCGATCGACGAAGATGTCGTTGGTCTGCGCCGCCGGGCGGCCGCGTCCGGGAGGCGGGACGTAGGCCGCGAGCTCGCGCGGGCGGTACGGGTTGGAGATGTCCACCGCGCGGACCCCGCCGCTGAACCAGGCGAGGAACACGACATTGTCCTCTCGGATGTCCTCCCACGGCTGGTGCGCGCCGAAGCGCTGCCCCGGCACCACGAGCCCGTCCGGCGCCGCCTGGTACGTCGCGACCGGCACGGGGCGCGTCTCCTCGGTGATGTCGAGCACCCACATGAACGCCGGCGGATCCTCGAGCACATCGTCGGTCACGTCCTCGTCGGTCACGACGGCAAACCGGCGGCTGCCGATGCGGTGCGGCACCGGCAGAAACGTGTGCGTCGGATTGGTGTACGGCGGGTCCCACGCAACGGCGCCCACGGTGCGCGGCCGGCCGAGATCGGAGATGTCGACGATCATCACCCCGGCGTGGCCGCACGCCACGTACGCGCGGTCGCCGCGGGCCAGCGCGAGATGCACCCAGTGGTCGATCGGCAGCGGTTGCGGCGCCGCCGCCTCCTCCTGGCCGGCAAACGACCACCGGCCGGCGACCTGCGGGCGCGCCGGATCGGCGAGATCGACGATCAGCAGGATATTGGAGCGGAACCCCGGCCATTCGGTTGAAAGAAACGCGTGGCGCCCCTGGAGGTCGAACCGGTGAACGCCGCGGCCCGCCGTCCGGAAGAACGCGATCTCGCGCGGCCGGCTCCGGTCCGCGATATCGAAAACCTTGAACCCGACCTCGGGCCTGACCGAGCGGTCGTTTTCAGGGTAGCGCTCGTAGTTCACGACCATCACGTCGCCGGCGACCCGTACTTTGTGCGAGTGAATGTCGCCGGGGACGTTCAACTGGGCGACGAGCCGAGGATGCGCGGGATCGGCGACGTCGAGAATCGACGTACCGTACGGCGGCGCCATGTGGCCGACATACGCGTAGTCGCCGTCGACCGTGATCTGCCCTCCGCCCGGGAGCGCGAGATGCCCTACCGGCTCGAACCTCGCTGCGACCTGCCGGGCGCTTGGCAACATCTCACCGACCGCGGAGGGATTATTGTCTCAGCATGCGCGGGCACGGCCGTAGATTCAAGGGGTGCGGTGCACTACCTGTACGCTCCGATCTGTGCGCCGCGCACAGGACGGCAGAAAGCGGGCGTGGACG
Organism: bacterium; assembly: GCA_035691305.1. Classification (NCBI taxonomy): domain Bacteria; species bacterium. The sequence goes on along the minus strand of DASSJF010000082.1, from coordinate 182,806 downwards.
GGGTCAGCGAGGCTCTGAGGCCAGCAGGTGTTCGATTTCCTTGATCACCGCGAGGTCCCGGCGCACCGTCGGGTCGCCCAAAGACCGGCAGAGCAGCGTCTGGACTCGCTCCAGGCGACCGCGCATCGTGTTGCGGTGGATCCCGAGCGCCGACGCCGCCGCCTCCTTGTTGAAACCGGCGTCGACGAGCGCCCACAGCGTCTCGCGCAGCACACGGCCCATCGGGCCCGCGAGCGCCGGCCCGAGTGTCCTGGCGTACATCGCCTGCAAGGAGGCCGTGTCGGAAATCTGGGCGAGGAGATGCGCGAGCGTCAGGTCCTCGAAGAACAGCACGCCGTCGGCGTCCTTGGCCAGAGCGAGCGCGCGGTCGGCCTCCCAGTACCCTTTGGAAACGCCGGACAGCCCCGCGTGCGCCGTCCCGAAGGTCACCAGCGCCGGCGGCACCCCGCCCGCCTCCGCCAGCGACTCATGCACCACGCGGCCGAACCGGCGCAGCCGCTCAGGCTCGTCCGGCATGCGGCCGACCGGCAGGAGACACACGACGCGGTTGAGCGAGTAGGTGACGAGCGTCGGCAGCCGCTTCTGGCCCAGCAGCCGGCGGACGATCTGGGCGGCGCGCTCGCGGCGGTAGTACTCGTCGCCGCTGGTCAGCGGCCATTTGCGGCCGCGCGCGGCCCGGTTCACGAGCGACACCATCATGACCACATAATCGCCGTCCGGGTCGAAACCGAGGAGCCTCGACCGTTCGATCAGGTCCTCTTCCGGCACGTCTCCGCGGATCAGCGCATCGACGACGGTGTGACCGATGCGCGCCTCCACGGCGGCCTGCGAGCGCTGGCGCAGGATGTGCAGCGCCGCGACCATCGAACCGTGCTCCGCCACGCGGAGCTCGAGGTCGCCGAGCGGCGCGTCGCCTTCGAGGATTCTCAAGTACCCGAGGAGCTCGGTCCCGGCCCGGATCGCGCACGCCGCCCCGCCGTCGAGGCGCACCGCCCCGTCGGCGTGCCGCAGCCGTTCGTATACCGCGCGCGCCTCGGCGGGAACGTCGGCCCGCGGCGATTTCACCGCGGCGGGCGAGTCCGCCGGCAGGCGGTCCGCCCGGGCGAGGGGCCGGGACTCGGCGTCCTCGATGGCGACGGATCGGCGCGTCAGCTCACAGACAGTGCGGGCGATGTCGTTCAGGTCTTTCGCCTCCACGGCCGCGGCCGTGATCTGCCGGTGATACCGGTCGGCGCGCTCGATCATCTCGTACTGCCGGCGGACCAGCTCGCGGCCGACCGCTTCCGTCACGTCGGCGAACCGCAGCTTCCGCGGCGCGACCAGCACGGGCAGCTCGAGCCGGCCGGCCTCGTCCACGACGCTCGCGGGGATCTCGCCGAGGAACGGTCCGGGATCGAAGAGAATCGCCGCCAGCCGCTTGGCGTTCAGCGCGCGGATCGTCCGGCGGCTCGTCTGCTCGATCTCGGGCCACCCGTACCCTGTGGTCAGCAGCAGCTCCCCGCCCTGGATCCACCGCACGATCTCGGGGTTGTCGATGATGTGGCACCAGCGGATCTGCCGGTCGAGCCCGGCGCCGCCGGCCACCACCTTCACGTCCTGCAGCGCCTCGAGCCGCAGCGCCTCTTTGACCGTCAGCATGCCGGCGCCGTGCCCCCGTTCTACCGGTACGCCGCGGCGTACTCGCCCGCGGCCTGATCCAGCGCCCGCTTCGGATCGGCGCCGTTCAGAAAGATGCGGTCGATCATCTTGGCGAGCGCGGCCCGCAGCTCCGTGTAGTGCGTCGACCGCGCGACCGGGCGCCCGGCCGCGAGCTCGTGCACGAAGACGCCGAGGAAGGGCGGCTGCCGACCGGCCAGCGGATCGTACCATTTCACCGGCTGCAGGTGTCCCGCCGCGGTCCAGAACAGCCGCGGCTGCGTCGCCGCGAAGTGGATGAAGTCCCACGCCACGGTCCGCTCGTCCGCGGGCGCCTTGGCGTTCACCGCCCAGTTGTCCGAGTAGACGATCGTGATCGGCGTCTCCGGCGTCATCTGCGGCAGCGGCGCGGCGGTGTAGTTGCCGGTCATCTGGGGGTTGATCGCCTCCACGGCCGCCCCGGCCGTCGGATCGCCGATCATCATCGCGTCCTGCTCCGCCGCGAAATCCTGGTACGGCGACGCGGCCGTGTTGTGCGTGACCTTCGGGTCAACGATCAGCGTGCGCCATACGGTCAACGCGCGCAGCCCCGCGCCGCTGTTGAAGACCGGGATCCCCGCGCGTGTGATCTCGCCGCCCGCCTGATACAGCAGCAGCTGAAACAGCAGCGACGGCCAGCGGGCGCCTTCGGCGGCGTAGCGCATCTCGAAGCCCTTCTGGACGACCGAGCCGCCCTGCGCCTTGGTCAGCAGGGTGTTCAGCTTGGCCACGTCGATCCATGTCTTCGGGGCGTCCTTGACCGGGTCGAGGTGCGCCGCGCGGAACATCCGGTTGTTGATGAACAGGCTGAGCGCATGCTCGCGGGCCGGGATCGCGTACAGTCTGGCGGCGTCGATCTGGGCGTCCAGCGTGCGCGGCACGTAGGTGCCTTCGACCGCGATGACGCTGTGCTGGTCCCACGCCGCGGGCGGCAGCGGATCCAGCACATGGGCTTCGTAGAGATTGGGCAGGTACCAATCCGGCGCGACGAACATGTCCGGGGCGGTGCCGTCGCCGAGCGCGGCGAGGATCCTGCCTTCCACATCCGGGACGGCTTCGTACTTGATCGTGAAGGTCTTCGCCAGTTCGCTGTGCAGGCGCATGTACGCCGGGATCACGGTGTTCATCATCAAGGCGTTCCGGGGCCCGTCGACCGCGTCCCAGTACGTCACCGTCACGGGGCGCTGCGGCAGCACCCATTCCGGCGCCGCGCGGGCCCACGGCGCGGCCGCGACGAGCAGCGCGACCGCGACGAGCAGCGCGACCGCGAGGCGCACCCAGGACCGTTTCATCCGCCCCTCCCCCTACTGCGCGGCCGAATGCTTACCGCGCGTAGACCTCGGGATTGGCCACGTTCGGGGGGCGGTCCCCGCGCAGCCATGCCTCGACGTTGTCGACGACGACTCCGGCGATCCGCTCGCGGGTCTCTCGGTCCGCGCTGCCGACGTGCGGCGTCAGGACGACGTTCGACATCTCGATCAGCTCCCGGGTAACCCTCGGTTCGTGCTCGTAGACGTCGAGGCCGGCCCCGGCGATCCGCCGCTCCCGCAGCGCCCCGACGAGCGCCGCCTCGTCGACGAGCGGTCCCCGCGAGGTGTTGATGAGGTAGGCGCTCGGCTTCATGAGCCCGAGCTCGCGCTCGCCGATCAGGTGCCGCGTCTCCGGCGTGAAGAGCGCGTTGACGGACACGAAATCCGACGCACGCAGCAGGTCATCCAGCGGCGCCCACTCGATCCCGAGCGCGCGCTCCTCCGATTCCGGCAGGCGGGTGCGCTTCATGTAGAGCACGCGCATCCCGAAGCCGCGGGCGCGCTTGGCCACCTCCCGCCCGATCGCGCCGAAGCCGACGATGCCGATCGTCTTGCCGTGGACGGTGCCGCCGACGAGATGCGTCGACTGCGAGCCGGGAAAGACCCCCGCGCGCAGCAGCCGGTCGCCCTCGACGATCCGGCGCGCGACCGCGAGCAGAAGCGCCATGTTGACGTCGGCCGTGGCCTCGGTCACCAGCGGCGGGATTACGGTCACGGGGATGCCGCGCACGGTCGCCGCGGCGAGGTCGATGTTCGCGGGGATGATCGCCATACACGCGACGAGCCGCAACCGTGCGCCGGCGGCCAGCACCTCCGCGTCGACGCGGTCGTGAAGCAGACAGAAGAGCACGTCCGCCTCGCGGACCCCGGCCAGCAGCCGGTCGCGCGGCGCGATCGTCAGGGGATCGCCGAACATCTCCACCGCCCCGAGGCTCCGGAGCCGCGCGAGCGCGCCGTCCGGTATGGGCTGCGTGAGGTAGACGCGCGGCGTCGGCATGGACAGGATCGGGGTTCGCAGCGACGCGCGCCCGGTCCTCTTCGAGCGTCCGCGCTATGGGGGCAGGCGCCTCTTCCAGTTCCGGAACGCGTCGAGGAGGCCGCGCTTCGCGTCCTCGGAGATCGACTCGCGTGGCAGCCGGCCGAGAGCGGACACCGTGTCCCGCATCTGTTCGAGGTAGTCCCGGCAGGGCGGACATTCGGCGACGTGCGCTTCGAAGCGCGCGCGATCCGCGGCGCCCAGTGTTCCTTCGAGGTACTCCGTGACCGTCTCGACCAAATCGCGGCAGGTCATCTCATCCGGCGACGGCATCAGTCGACCTCCTCGAAGTATCGTTCGAGCGCGTGCCGCACCTTGGATCTGGCGCGATGGAGCAGCACCCGTTGATTGACCGGCGTGATCCGAAGGAGTTCCGATACCTCGTCCGCGCTCCATCCCTCGACGTCCGTCAGCGTGATCACTTCCCGCTGGCCCGGCGGCAGCGCGTCAATCGCGCGCTGAATCTCCGCCCGCACCTCCGCGGCGAGCAGCCGGTTTTCCGGCGACGCGCCCCAACTCTTCGGCGGCGCCGCCCAATGATGCGGCCACCGGGGATGGTCGGCCGCGAGGAACCGCTCGGCCGGCAGCGCGGGCTCGCCGCCCTCGGCCGCCGCTTCGAGGGCTGAAAATGGGAGACTGCGGCCTTCGCGCTGCGCTTCCGTGCGCACGCGGTTCATGAGGATGCTGAAGACCCACGTCTTGAGCGTGCTCCGCTGCTCGAACCGCCCGATTCCCCGCAGCACGCCAAGCCAAGCGTCCTGCACGACGTCCTCCGCCACGGCGCGGGACAGGTGCATGGAGGCCAGTCGCATCATCGCCGGTCCGTAGTGGTCCACGAGATCGAGAAACGCCGCGTCGTCGCCGGCGCGAAGCCGCGCAACCATCTCGGCGTCGCCAACCGGCGGTCGCACGGCGGCGGAGTCGCGTTCGTCGGACACACCGGGGCGTTCCAAGAAGACGGGGACGAGTCCTGCGATCCGAGACCGGGCGGCCCTCCCGGGGGATGGCCGGGAGGGCCGCGGCGGCGCCGGGACGATCAGGCGTTAGTTGCGGTCGTGCTCAACGATCACCGCGGTGCGGCTGTCATGGTCGTAGATGACCCCGCTGCGGTCGTGCTCGACGGGAAGCAGACCCTGCATCGTCTTCTGCACGAACGTGCCGGTCACCACCAACACCGCTGCCACTGCAAACAGCGCGAACGCCTTCCGGAACGACTTCATTCTCTTCCCTCCATTCTCGATCGGTCTGTGGAATTAGTCTCGCGAGGGCGCGGTTTGTTACAGGCGTAACGGACAGGTGTGAGCGAAGACTACAGCACCGAGTCCCGTACCTTATCGTGTGGGAGTCAACCGCCCTTGCGCATCGTCTCGGTGAACGTCGCCCGGCCCCGCACGGTGAGCCACGCCGGCCGGCGGGTCAGGACCGCGATCTTCAAAGAGCCGGTCGAGGGAGCGGTGCGGCTGCGGACGCTCAACCTGGACGGCGACCGGCAGGCCGACCTTCGGGTGCACGGCGGCCCGAGCAAGGCCGCCTATGTCTACCCGGTGCAGCACTACGCGTTTTGGCGCCCGGAATTCCCGGAGATGACGCTGCCGTGGGGCATGTTCGGCGAAAACTTCACGGCGGAGTGGATGGACGAAGACCACGTCAACATCGGCGACCGGTTCCGTGTCGGGACGGCGGAAGTGCGGGTGACCGAGCCGCGTGTCCCCTGCTACAAGCTGGCCGCGAAATTCGACCGTCCGGACTTCGGCAAACGGTTCCTCGCCAGCGGACGCACGGGTTTCTACCTCGCCGTCGTCCGCGAAGGAATGGTGCAGGCGGGCGACGCGATCGAACTGCTCGAACCCGACCCGCACGGGGTCACGGTCGCCGACGTGGCCCGCCTCTACGGGCATCCCTGGGCCGACCGCGGGCTGCTGGCCCGTGCCGTCCGCGTGCCGGCCCTGCCCGAAAAATGGAAAGCGCACTTCCTGAGCCGAATATCACGCTCTCCATGAGCCTGCGGGGACAGACGGCGCTGGTCACCGGCGGGTCGCGCGGCCTCGGCCGGGCGATCGCTGTGCGCCTCGCGCGGGACGGCGCCGCCGTGTGCGTGAACTACCGCAGTCGAGAGGACGAGGCCGAGGCCGTGTCGGGCGAGATACGCGGCGCCGGCGGCCGCGCCATCGCGGTACGGGCCGACGTCGGCGACGCCGGGCAAGTTCAGGCGATGGTCGACCGCGCCGCCGCGGAGCTGGGACCGGTATCCATCCTCGTCAACAACGCCGGCGTGTCTGTCCACGCCACGCTCGAGACGTTCGACCCGGCCCGGTTCGAACAAATGCGCCGCACCAACGTGGACGGCGTAGTGCACGCGACGCGCGCTGTAGCGCCCGCGATGAAGCAGCGGCGCTACGGCCGGATCATTAACATCAGCTCCGTGGCCGGGAACGGCACGGCGCGGACCGGCCTGACGTTCTACGCGATGACCAAGGCCGCGGTATCGGTGCTCACGCGCCGCCTCGCGATGGAGCTCGGGCCGCACGGCATCACCGTCAACGCCGTGGCGCCCGGGTTCATCATGACCGACATGGTCAGGGAACACCGCTCCGAGCAGCAGCTGCGCGATCTGGTCGGCAACCTCGCCGGCCTGGCAATGGTCGGCCGGGTCGGCGCCCCGGAGGACGTGGCGAACGCGGTCGCGTTTCTGGCCGCGCCGGAGTCGAGTTTTGTGACCGCGCAGATCCTCACCGTCGACGGCGGCCGGATGGACTACATTGGCCACTCCTGACGCCCGCGCGGCGCTCGCGCCCTCGGGCACGCTCCGCGTTGGGCTCAACTATGGAAACTTCCTCCTCGTGCTCGCCGACGCGCCGGACGGCGCGTCGCGGGGCGTCGCGCCCGACCTCGGCCGGGAGATCGCGCGCCGCCTCGCCGTCCGGGTCGAGTTCGTGCGGTTTCCGCAGGCGGGACCGCTCGCGGACGCGGTGCGGGACGACCGCTGGGACATCGCGTTTCTCGGCAACGAGCCGCAGCGCGCCGCCGAGATCGCGTTCAGCCCGGCGTACCTCGAGATCCCGGTGACGTATCTCGTGCCGGCCGGTTCGCCGATCCGGACGATCGCGGATGTGGACCGGGAGGACGTCCGGATCGCGGTCTCCGGAAAGAGCGCGTACGACCTGTTCCTCAGCCGCACCCTGCGGCGGGCGGCGCTCGTCCGCGCCGAGGGCATCGAGAAGTCGGTCAGGCTCTTCACCGAGGACAAGCTCGAGGCGCTGGCGTGCCTCAAGCCGCGGCTCGTCGCGGCGGCGGACGCGCTGCCCGGGTCGCGGATTCTCGACGGTCAGGTGACCGGGGTGCAGCAGTCGATCGGGACGCCGCGCCGGCGGGGCGCGGACGGTGCCGAGTTCCTCCGCGGGTTCGTCGAGGACGCGAAGGCATCGGGGTTGGTGGCCCGGCTGGTCACGACGCACAACGTGCTGGGGGTCTCGGTGCCGTGACGGCCAAACGACTAGGAGGACGCCCATGACCGTTCGCATCGCGCCCGTGAAAGAACCCGATCTAAGTGACGACGTCCGGCAGGCCTTCGCCGATGCCGCCAGGCGCGGCGCGCCCAACCCGACGCTGCTCCGCATCCTGGCGCGGCACCCGGTCGCGCTGCGCGCCTTCTACTCAGGATGGCAGGACATGTTCTACGGCGGGATCGTCGGGCATCCGCTGAAGGAGCTGATGCGCGTACGCATGGCCCGGCTGCGCACGTGCAGCTACTGAAGCACCGTCCGCTCCGCCGTGGCGGAGCAGATGGGCCTCGACGAGGCCAAGCTCGACGCGACGTCGGACCCCGGGAACCCGGTGTTCACGCCCCGAGAGCGCGCGGCGTTGGAGATGGCGGCGCTGTTCACCCAAGACTACCGCTCGATCGGCGACGAGCATCTCCGGCGGTGGAAGGCGCAGTTCAGTGATGAGGAGCTGATCGAGCTCGGCGCGTTCATGGCGCTCGCCGACGGATTCGGGAAACTGGTCGAGATGCTCGGCCTGGGACAGCCGGACCAGCAGAACCGGCACGAGATCTAGACCGGCACCCCCGACGGGAACCAGCCGGCGGGATGCGCCGGCGTCGAACGCGGGAGGCCTCGATGAGGGTTGAGGCGCTGGTGTTCGATCTGTATGGCACGCTGCTCGACGTCCGTTCGCTCGACCGGCTCGGCGCCGCGGAGACGGGCGGCCCGGAATCGTTCGTCGCCGCCTGGCGCCAGAAACAGCTTGAATACACGTGGCTGCGGGCCGCGATGGGCCGTTACCAGGATTTCTGGACCGTGACCGGCGAGGCGCTCGACTTCACGCTTGAGCGGCTGGGGCTTTCGGTGGACCCGGCGGCGCGGCGGCGCCTCATGGACGCGTGGCTGACTCTGCTCCCCTACCCCGAGGTGGCGGCGGCGTTGGGACAGTTGAGCCCGCCCGTCTTCGCCGTGCTGTCGAACGGTAGCCCGCGGATGCTGGACCGTGCGCTGCGCGCCGCGGAGCTCAACCACTTGTTCGCGCACGTCATCAGCGTCGACGAGGTCAAGACCTACAAGCCGATCCCCGCCGTCTACGCGCTGGCGGAGCGGCGGCTCGGGCTTCCCCGGCCGGCGATGCTGTTTGTGTCGTCGAACGCGTGGGACGCCGCCGGGGCGAAGTCGTTCGGCCTGCCCGTGGCCTGGGTCAACCGGGCCGGCGCACCGGCCGAGCGGCTGGGATTCGCACCGGACCTGATCGTGCGCGACCTCGAAGAGCTTGTCGATCACGTCAGCGGCTAACCACGCTCACGGCGATACCTGAGGAGGACGGGATGAAGAACCAGGGCGGCGGCCTTGACGCGGTACGGCTCTATCTACAGAAGCGAATCGACCGGTGCGGCGCCCGAATCGCGGCCGGGCGGAAGGGCGCCGCGGGCGGATCGAAGCGCGGCGCCGGGCGGCGTCCACCGGCGGCGGAGGCCGAGGCTGCGGCGCGCAAGGCGTACCGCGACGCCCTCCGGGCGCTGGAGTCGGTGTCCTCGGTGGACGGCGGCCGCGCGGCGCTGCGGATGGCGGCGGAGGAAGTCGAGCGCGTCAAGTCGGCGCTCGCAAAGATCTACGAAGTGACGCGGCACGCCAATCATGACATCGCCGATGCGGCCGATTGGGGGATCGTCGAAGGCGAAGCGCAAACCGCCCTCAACATCGTCCACGAGGCCGAGCGGACGCGCTAGCGTTCGTCCGCGGTCAGTCGACGACCGTCAGGCGCTTGGCGGCGAGCCGTCGCGCGTCCTCGGGCCGCGGCGCGTGCTCGCGGTCCGGAACGGCCACATCCGGCGCCGCTCCGCAGAGTTCCGTCGTGAGGTAGCGCAGCCCGTTGTCGTTGATCATCGTGACGATCGTCTTCAACGCCGGGTAGCGGCGCGCGAGCTTCAGGCACGCCGCGACGTTGCAGCCGGAGGAGATCCCGCAGAAGATCCCTTCTTCGCGCGCGAGCCGGCGCGCCATCGCGATCGCGTCGTCCGAGGACACGGTCACGACGCCGTCCACCCATTTCAGGTCCAAGACCTCCGGAATGAATCCGTCGCCGATGCCTTCGATGCGGTGCGGCCCCCAGGCGCGGCCGGCGAGAATCGCGCACTCGGCCGGCTCGACGGCGAAAGACAGGATGTCGGGCCGCCGCTCTTTGAGGTACGCGCCCACCCCGGTCAGCGTGCCGCCGGTCCCCTGCGAGGCGACGAACGCGTCGACGCGGCCCTCCGTTTGCTCCCAGATCTCGGGCCCGGTCGTCTGCCGATGCGCGCGCACGTTGTCGGCGTTCGTGAACTGGCCGACCTCCCAGATGTTCGCACCGTGCCGCGCCTTGAGCTCGCGCACCTTCTCGAGGACGAGATCGACGTCGCTCTCGCCGCCCGGCGTGAGCACCAGCTCCGCGCCGTAGGCGCGGATCACGTCCTGCCGCTCGCGGCTCATGCCCGCCGGCATCACGATCATCACGCGGTAGCCTTTGGCCGCGCCGACCATCGCCGTCGCGATGCCGGTGTTCCCGGTCGTGCCTTCGATGATGATCATCCCCGGGCGCAGTTCGCCCCGGCGCTCCGCCTCGGCCACGATGAACGGAAGAATCCGGTCCTTCACGCTCCCGCTGGGTCCGAAGAACTCCAGCTTCCCGTACACCGCCGCCGATGCCGGCGAGGTGACCCGCCGAAGCCTGACGAGCGGGGTCAGCCCCGCCGTGTCGAGCACGCTGTCCACCGGGCGCCGCCGGCGTCCCCAATCCATGCCGTCCGATTCCCCCCTGTCGCTCCGCGGGCACGCGTCGTTGTATCTCCTTGGTCACGGTTCTCATCGCGCGCGCACGCGCCCTGCCCGGACCGGAGAGGGCCGCCCGGACGCGGGACCGAACTAACCGCTCTGCCGGCGGACCGCCTCCCGCCGTACCGCCCGCCGACTGCGCGGCGGGCAAACAGGAAACTGAAGCCCGATGTGGCCGCTCCCGCAGATCTTTCGAAAGGAGGTCCGCCGATGACGGCAGCGTCGCGGCGCGTCGATATCTCCGCGGACATGGGGGAATCCCTTGGACGGTGGCCGATGGGAGGGGACGAGGAGATCGCCCCCTACCTCACGTCCGCGCACATCGCGTGCGGCTTTCACGCCAGCGATCCGGCGACGATCCGCAAGACCGTCGAGCTGCTGCACCGCCACCGGGTCGCGATCGGCGCGCATCCGGGCTACCAGGACCTCATCGGCTTCGGCCGGCACAAAATGGACCTGACGCCGCAGGAAGTGGACGACCTCGTCCTCTACCAGGTCGCGGCGGTACGCGGCATGGTAGAGGCGTTCGGCGGGCGGCTGCAGCACGTGAAGCCCCACGGCGCGCTCTATAATGTCGCGGAAGTCGACGAAGGCTGCGCGGGCGCCATCGCGGCGGCGGTGAAGCGCATCGACCCCCACCTCGCCGTCGTGGCCACGCCGGCGTCACAGCTGGCGGGGCAGTGCCGCACCGCGGGACTGCGCGTGGCGCGCGAGTTCTTCCTGGACCGCGGCTACATGGCGGACGGCACCTTGGCGAGCCGGCGGCGGCCCGACGCGATGCTGATGGACCCGGACGAGATGTGCCGCCGCGCGGTCGGCGCCGTCCGCGACGGACGGGTGCCGACCGTGGACGGAAAGACCGTCGAGGTGCAGGTCGACACCATCTGCCTCCACGGCGACCACGCGCCGTCGCGCGCGGCCGTGCGGAAGCTGCGGGGAATGCTCGAACAGGCCGGCGTCGAGGTGTCGGCTCTCGGCACGTGGATAGCCGGCGCCTAGATCAGTATCGGGTCGTCGGCAGGCCGCAGCCCCGCTTCGACGCGGTCGACAAGATCCGCGGCGCCACCCGCTACGCCGCGGACTGGGAGCTGCCGGGCATGCTGTCCGGCGCGATCCTGAGAGCGCTCTACGCGTCGGCCCGGATTCGCCGGCTCGACATCGCGAGGGCCCGCAGGCTGCCTGGCGTCGCCGCGGTGCTGACCGCGGGCGACGTTCCGCACAACGCGGTCGAGGAAGACCCGACCGGCATCGGCCTCATCCGGTTCGCGACGCCCGTCCTCGCGGCGGATCGGGTGTGCTACCAGGGAGAGCCGGTCGCACTGGTCGCGGCGGACTCTCCCGAGCACGCCCACGCGGCGCTCGAAGCGATCGACGTCGACTACGAGCCGCTGGCGGGCGTCTTCGACGCCGAAGGCGCGCTCGCCGCGGGCGCGCCCCGCGTGCATCCCGATCGCGACAACGTCCTCGTGCATTGGACGCTCCGGCGCGGCGACGCCGCCGAGGCCTTCCGGCAGGCGCACGCCGTCGTGGAGCACACCTACCGGACGCAGCGCGTCGACCACGCCTACCTCGAACCGGAAGCGGGCGTCGCCTGGATCGACGCGCACGGCGTCGTCAACATCCGCGCGTCGTCGCAGGTGATCGAGCACTTCCGCGAGATCGCCGAGATGTTGGGCGTTCCGCACAACCGCGTGCGCGTGGTGGCGCCGTTCCTCGGCGGCGGCTTCGGCGGCAAGGAAGACATGACCGTCGAGCCCCACCTCGCGCTGCTCGCGTGGAAGACGGGACAGCCGGTCCGCATGGTCTGGACCCGCTACGAGTCGCTGCTCGCCCGGCCGAAGCGGCACCCGTTCGCGATGCGGTACAAGACCGGCGCCGCGCGCGACGGCCGCCTCGTCGCGCAGGAGATCTCGCTGATCGCCGACTCCGGCCCCTATCCCCTGCTCAGCCCGCGCGTCCTGTTCGCGGCCCTCGTCACGGGCTGTGGCCCGTACCGGATCCCCAACGTCGCGATCGACGCGCGCGCCGTCTTCACGAACAACGTACCGTCGAGCGCGATGCGCGGGTTCGGGGCGATGCAGGTCACCTTCGCCTATGAGTCCCAGATGAACGCCCTGGCGGAACGGCTCGGCCTGACTCCGGAGGAGATCCGCACGCGCAACTTCTTGTCGAAAGGCGACGCGCTCCCGACCGGCGAGCGCGTGGAGACCCATGTCGCCCTGCCGGAGGTGATGCGCCGGGCGCAGGCGGCGCTCGGCGAGCGCAGCCGGCCGTCGGGGCCCCAGGCGAGGATCGGACGCGGCTTCGCCTGCAACATCCAGCCGTACGGCCGCACCGTCTGGTTCCGGGACCGCGCGAGCGCCTGGCTCGGCTTCGAGGCCGACGGCTCGCTGGTCATCCGCACGGGGGTCCCCGACCTCGGGGGCGGGCAGTCCGCCGCGCTCGCCCAGATCGCCGCGGAGGTGCTCGGGGTTTCGCTCGAGCGCATCACCGTGCACGTCGGCGACAGCGCGCTGACCCCGCTCTCCGGCGGCACGTTCGCCACACGGCAGCTCTACATGTCCGGCAACGCGGTGCTGCGTGGCTCGCGCGAGCTGCGGGAGCAGGTCGCGCCGGTCGCCGCCGCGCTACTCGAAGCCGCGGAGGCGGACCTCGAGTTCGCCGACGACCACGTAGGCGTGGCGGGCAGCCCGGACCGCCGGGTCACCCTGGCCAAGATGGTCGTGGAGTGCGGGCGGCGCGGCGTTCCCGCGGCGCACCTCGCGACGTTCTACGCGGAGCAGGCGCCGCCGGTCGATCTCGCGACCGGACAGGGCCGCACCTTCCCGGACTTCACCTACGGGTGCCACGCCGCGGAGGTCGAGGTGGACGGGGAGACGGGCGCGGTGCGCCTGCTCAAGTACGCCGCGTGCCACGACGTGGGCCGGGCGATCAACCCGCAGAGCGTCGAGGGCCAGATCCAGGGCGGCGCGGTCATGGGAATCGGCCAGGCGCTCACGGAAGAGATCGTGGTCGAAAGCGGCAGCAACATGAGCACGCTCTTTGCGAGCTACCTGATCCCCTCGGCGCTCGACCTGCCGGACGTCCGGGCGGTCGTGGTCGAATCCGGCGAGGGGAAAGGGCCGTTTTCAGCGCGGGGGATCGGCGAGCCGCCGACCGGGCCACCGCCGGCCGCGATCGCCGGCGCGATCCACGACGCCACCGGCGCGCGCCTGACGGACCTGCCGATCACGCCCGAGCGGGTGCTACGCGCGCTCGAGGCGGACGGCCGTCCGGGCCGTGACGAAAGGAGAGATTGATGCCGGAACCGCAGTTCGGAGTCGCGCTCGAGAACTTCACGCCCGCCTCGGTCGAGCCGAGCATCGACCGCGTGCTGGCCTACGCGGCCCAGGCCGAGGCGCTGGGCTTCGCCTCGGCCTGGGCCTGGGACCACATCCTCCTCGGCACCCGGCGGGCGTTCCCCTTTCTCGAGTCGCTCGCGACCCTGAGCGCGCTCGCGGCGCGGACGCAGCGCCTGCAGCTCGGTATCGGGGTGCTCGTACTGCCGCTGCGCAATCCGGTCATCCTGGCGAAGGAGCTCGCGACGATCGACCAGATGTCGAAGGGCCGGCTCGTCCTCGGGCTCGCCGCCGGCTGGTACGAGCGCGAGTTTCAGGCCTGCGGCATTCCGTTCGCGGAGCGCGGCCGGATCTTCGTGAAAAACTTCGAGATCATGCGCCGGCTGTGGACCGAGGACAGCGTCAGCGGGTCGGTGGACGGCTACGTCTTCAACCAGGCCGTAATGCTCCCGAAGCCGTTCCGGCGGCCGCACCCGCCGCTGTTCATCGGCGGCTACGTCGACCGCGTGCTGCGGCGGGTGGCCAAGTACGGCGACGGCTGGCTGACCTACTTCTACACGCCGGAGACGTTCCGGGCGACGTGGGCGAAGATCCGCGGCTTTGCCGAGGAGCAGGGCCGCAACCCCGCCGAGCTGCGGAACATCAGCCAGCTCCCGATCTGCGTCGCGGGCACGTACGAGGACGCGGACCGCCGCGTCAAGGAGTTCATCGGCCGCTACTTCGACGTCGCGCCGTGGAGCGAGTCGACGCCGGAGAGCGCGATCCGCGGCACCCCGGCGCAGTGCGCGGAGCAGCTTGCCGCCCACCTCGACGCGGGCGAGGAGCACATCGTCCTGATCCCGTCGGAGTACCGGACGGATCAACTCGAGGTGATCGCGCGCGACGTGCTGCCCCGGCTGCGTCCCGGCGCGAGACGCGTGCATGCCTGAGCGGCCCGCGCGCACCTTCGTCGAGGCGCGCCGCGGGATCGAGGCCAAGAACAAGGCGCCGCGGGACAAGCGGTTGCCGCTCGCCGCCGCGGCCGCCCTAGTGCGCGACGGCGAGCACATCGCAATCGGCGGCTGCCTCTACTCGAGAACGCCGACGCTGCTGTTGCGGGAGGTGCTGCGCCGGCGTCCCCGCGACGTGGTGCTCTCCCGCAGCCTGATGTGCTACGAGAGCGAGCTGTTTCTCGCGGCGGGCGCCTGCCGCGAGATCGTGACGAGTTGGGTCGGGATCGGGCTGCCGTGGGGCCTGTCGCGGATCGTGCGCGAGTTCGTCGAGGGCGGCCGGGCGCGATTCGAAGAATGGAGCCACCTCGCGATCGGCATGCGTTACCACGCCGCCGCGATGGGCGTCCCGTTCCTCCCCACCCTCTCGATGCTCGGCTCCGATCTGATGCGCACCACCGGCGCGAAGACGATGACCTGCCCCTTCACCGGAGAGCCGCTGTGCCTCATCCCGGCGCTCTTCCCCGACGTGGCGCTGATCCACGTCCACCGCGCGGACCGCTTCGGGAACGCGCAGATCGACGGCTATCCGCACATGGACGCCGACATCGCCGCGGCCGCGCAGACCGTCGTGCTGAGCGCCGAGGAGATCGTGGACCCCGACGAGATCCGGCGCACCGCGGACCGCACCGTCATCCCTTTCTTCGCCGTCGACGCGGTGGTCGAAGCGCCGTACGGCGCCTACCCGCACGAGATGTACGGGCGGTACGACGCTGACCTCGAGCACATCGACGCCTACGCGAAGCGCGTCGCCGCGGAGGGCGTCGCCGGAGTCCGCGCCTACCTCGACGAGTGGGTCTACGGACCGGAGACCGCGGAAGCGTACTTCGCCAAGTTCGGCGCGGACCGGCTCGAGCGGCAGCGCCGGGTGGCGCGCGACCTCACCGGCAGGGACCCGTGAGGAACCGGACGTGACCGAAACGGCCGGCTACACCGCCTCCGAACTGCTCACCGTCGCGGCGAGCCGTCTGCTCGCGGACGGCAAAGTCGTGTTCGCGGGCGTCGGCACGCCGCTGCTCGCCTCGGCCCTCGCGCGTGCGACGCATGCGCCCGGCCTGACCATCGTCATCGAGGGCGGTTCGATCGGCCTCGAGGTCGCGCCCGGCAGCCTGCCGATCTCCACCAACGAGATGCGCGGCGCGCGGCGGGCCGTCGCGCTGCCGTCGATCACGCAGATCTTCCTGTACGCGCAGCGCGGCTTCTTCGACTACGGCTTCCTCGGCGGGGCCCAGATCGACCCGTACGGCAACATCAACACCAGCGTCATCGGTCCGATCGAACGGCCCAAAGTGCGCCTCCCGGGCAGCGGCGGCGCCTGCGACATCGCCTGCCTCTGCCGGGAGATCATGATCGTCACCCGGCACGAGCGGCGCCGGTTCGTCGAGCGGCTCGATTTCCTGACAAGCCCCGGCCAGATCGGCGGTGAGGGCGCCCGCCGCGGCGCCGGACTCCTGTTCGGGCGGGTGACCGCCGTGCTGACCGACCTCGCGCTCATGGACTTCGATCCCGCGTCCGGCCGGATGCGCATCGCGGCGTTGCAGCCGGGCGTGGAACCGAGTCAGGTGAAGGAGCAGACCGGCTTCGACCTCGGGGCGGCGGCGAACGGCCGGCGCCTCGAGCCGCCGGCCGAGCATGAGCTTCGCGCGCTCCGCGGCCTGGACCCCGAACGCGTGTTTCTCTAGCGGCGAAGCTTCGCTCGGCAGGCTCGTGACAAACCGGGCGAGAATCTCGGCTCATATCTTCTGCGGAGGTGGCGAGCGATGCCCCGGTACATGGTGGAACGGACATTTCCCGCCGGTCTGGAGATCCCAATGACCGAGCAAGGCGCGCAGGCATGCCTGAGCGTCGTCGGCAAGAACGGCGTCGAAGGGGTCACCTGGGTGCATTCCTATGTGAGCACGGACAAGAAGAAAACGTTCTGCATCTACGACGGACCAAACCCGGACGCCATTCGGCGCGCCGCACAGGCCAACGGCCTGCCCGTCGACAGCGTCACGCAGGTAAGCGTTCTCGATCCGTACTTCTACAAGTAACCGCCACGGCGCGATAGAGTACACGTTCTGCGCGCGGGCAGCCGGTGGCTCGACGCCGGGGAGCCGCCCATAAACCGGGACCGCGTTCACCCGTGAGCGTTCGAGATTACCAACGCACCAGTCGCTTAATTCCCTCGTGGATCCGGTCCACGCTCGGCAGGTAGGCGCTCTCGAGGGGCGGCGCGTACGGCACCGGCGTGTCCGGGGCCCCGATCCGCGAGATGGGAGCGTCCAGCGAGGTGAAGAGATGCTCGCCGAGGTAGGCGGCGATCTCCGCACCGATGCCGCCGCGCAGGCGGTCCTCGTGCACGATCAGGGCGCGGCTGGTCCGGGCCACCGACTCGGAAATCGTCTCGAGATCGAGCGGCAGCAGCGTGCGCAGGTCGATGACCTCCGCTTCGATGCCGTCGGCGGCCGCGCGTTCCGCGGCCTCGAGGCTCCGGTGCGCCATCATCCCGTAGGTCAACACGGTAAGGTCCCGCCCCGGCCGCCGGACGGCCGCGTGGCCGAGCGGCGAGACCGTGAGGCCCTCGTCGACCTCGCCCCGCTGCGAGCGGTACAGCGCCTTGTGCTCGAGATAGAGCACCGGGTTGGGATCGGCGATCGCCCCCAGGATGAGTCCCTTCGCGTCCGCGGGCGTCGACGGCATCACGATCTTGAGGCCCGGCGTGTGGAAGAAGTAGCCTTCGATCGACTGTGAATGGAACGGCCCGCCGTGGGTGCCGGCGCCGCACGGCGCGCGCACGACCATCGGCACGCAGCCGCCCGCCCGGTAGGACGACGTGGCCGCGGCGTTTACCACCTGGGTGAACGCGTTTGAAATGAAGTCCGCGAACTGCATCTCGACGACCGGCCGCATCCCGACGAGCGCCGCGCCCACCGCGGTCCCGACAATCGCCGCCTCGCAGATCGGCGTGTCGATCACGCGCGACGCCCCGAACTCCTCGACGAAGCCCTTCGTCAGCTTGAACGCGCCGCCGTAGACGCCGACGTCCTCGCCGAACACGATGACCGACGGATCGGCCCGCATCGCCCGGCGCAGGCCGTCGGCAATAGCTTCGATGTAGGTCATTACGGCCACGGCGTCGCCTCGCAGTACACGCCCTGCTCCAGTTCGGCGGGGTCGGGCGGCGGACTCGCTTCGGCCCACGCCTGCGCGTCGTCGACCTCGGCCTGCGCGTCCGCGCGGAGCCCGGCCAGCCGCGCGGCGGTGACGGCCCCGCTCTCCACAAGGTGCCCGGCAAACTGCTCGATCGGATCCCGCCGGCGGCCTTCCTCGATCATCGCTTTCGGGACGTACGACGCGTCGTCGGCCTCGGAATGCCCCCGCACCCGCATCGTCCGGCCCTCGATGAATGACGGCCCGCCGCCCGACCGGGCACGGTCCACCGCCTCCCGCGCCGCGCCGTAGACCGCGAGCACGTCGTTGCCGTCGACGGAGCACGCACGCATGCCGTACGCGGCCATCCGGACGTCGAGCGGTCCCGCGATCTCGCGCGCGAGCGGGGTCGAGAGCGCGAACTGGTTGTTCCAGCAGACGAGCACGAGCGGCAGCCGCAGCACCGCCGCGAGGTTGGCCGCCTCGTGAAACTCCCCCGTGGCGAGCGTCCCTTCGCCGAAGTTGGCGAGCGCCACGCGCGGCTCTCCGCGGACCTGGAAGCCGAGCGCGGCGCCCGCCGCGATCGGAACGTTGCCGCCGACGAAGTCGGTGTGCAGAAGAATGCGGGGCCCGAGGCCGCCGATGTGCAGGTTGCCCTCCCGGCCGCGGGTCGGCGAGCCTGTGCGGCCGAGGAAGTTCGCGAAGTAGTAGCCGAGCGGCATGCCCAGTACGAGCCGGGCTCCGAGGTCCCGGTGCAGCGTGGCGGCGACGTCGTCCGGTCCGAGCGCGGCCGCGGCGCCGACGGCGATCGCCTCGTGGCCCCAGCCGGTGAAGCAGGCGCCGACGATCTGGCCCGTCTGATACAGCTTGACGACCCGTTCCTCGGCGAGCCGCTGAAGCACCATGTAACGGTAGAGGCGCTCGAGATCGCCCGGCGCGAGATCGGGCGCGGCCGCTGCGGAGGTGCGCGTGCGTGTGTCGTCGGTCATGCGATCAGCGCGCCGCCGATTCGGGCGACCGAAGCCCGTGCCCTCCCCGGTAGTCGACGGGCCCGCGGGGCGCCCAGCCCTCGAGCAGTGTCGGGGCCGGCCGCGACACCTCGACGGCGAGCGGCCGGCAGACCGACAGCGGATCGGCGCGATGCGGGCCGAAGATCGGCTTCGAGATGTCCCCGCCCGGGCAGGTGGACAGCGCGCACAAGAGATCCATCTCCGCGAAGAACTCGAAATAGTCGCCCTGCTTCGCCGGACAGGACTTCGCGAAGTAGCGGCCGTCTTTCCGCAGGCCGGTCACCATGAACACGTTGAGCACGTCGTGGACGTCCAGCTCCGTGAGATGGTACGCAGCCACGGCGCGGGTCAGGTTGGAATGGCAGGTCAGATCGAATTCCTCGCCGTTCAGCATCTTGGTCACGTACGGATCACACCGCGTGCCGAGCAGGTCGTGGCAGCCCGCTCCGTCCTCGTCGACGCCGTAGTTGATCGTATCCGCCGTGATCGTCAACATCGGGCGCAGGTACGGCAGGCAGGACCAGAGCCGGTCGAACGTCGTCACATGCGACCCGTGCAGCTGCCGGGTGCGCGACGCCCAGAACCGCTCGCGCGGGTTCGTCAAATTCCAGGCGTTGAAATCGCCGACCTGCGGGCCGTCGACGCAGATCATGCGGCAGAGGTGGCCGGCCGGCACGGTCCAGGCGCGCCCGGACCGAATCGGAATCACGAACCGCTCGACGGGCGTCCGGCCGCCTACCTCGCGCGCCAGCCGCCCATAGAACTTCCGGTCGACGTCGAGCGGCGTGCCGGGTCCGCGATCGTACAGTGGCGGGGGTTCGGGCATGTCGAAACCTCCATTCGGTTCAGCCGCCGCGCGCCCCGATGCCGAGGTAGGCACGGCGGACCGCCTCGTTGCGGGCCAGGTCGGCCGCCGGGCCCTCGAGCACGACGCGGCCGTTTTCGAGGACGTAGGCCCGCTGCGCGAGCCGGAGCGCGGCGTTCGCGTTCTGCTCGACGAGCAGAACGGTCGTGCCTTCGCGGTTGATTTCGGCGATCTTCTCGAAGATCAGACGGACCAGCACCGGCGCGAGCCCCATCGACGGCTCGTCCAGCAGCAAGAGGCGCGGCTTGGTCATGAGCGCCCGCGCCATCGCCAGCATCTGCTGCTCGCCGCCGGAGAGCGTCCCGGCCAGCTGGGTCCGCCGCTCCGCAAGGCGCGGGAAGAGCGTGAAGACGCGGTCGAGCCCCCCGCGCGGCACCCCGGCCTCGATATAGGCGCCCAATTTTAGGTTTTCTTCGACGGTCATGAGCGAGAAGATCCACCGGCCCTCGGGCACCTGCGTGAGTCCGAGGCGCACGATCTCGTGGGCCGGCTGGTGGTCGATCCGCCGTCCCGCGAACCGGATCTCGCCGGACCGGGGGCGCAGCAGCCCCGAGATCGTCCGCAGCGCCGTGGTCTTGCCCGCGCCGTTCGCGCCGGGCAGCGCGACGATCTCGCCCTCCTCGACGTGGAACGACGGCCCGTGCAGGGCCTCGATGGTGCCGTACGCCGTGACGAGGTCGCGGACCTCGAGGAGACTCATTCGCCGTCCTCGCGCCCGAGGTAGGCCTCGATGACCTTGGAGTCGCGCTGGATCTGGTCCGGCGAGCCTTCCGCGATCTGCACGCCGTGATCCAGCACGATGATGCGGTCGCTGATGCCCATCACGACGCTCATGTCGTGCTCGATCAGCAACACGGTGACCCCGGAATCGCGGATCTGGCTGACGAGCTGCACGAGCCCGGCCTTCTCCGCAGGGTTCATGCCGCTCGCCGGCTCGTCGAGGATCAGCAGGCGCGGCGCCGTCGCGAGCGCCCGCGCGATCTCGAGGCGCCGCTGGTCCCCGTACGCCAACTCGCGCGCGAGCCGGCTCGCGCGGCCTTCCAGCCCCACGAACGCCAGCCAGCGGCGGGTCTCGTCCCGCACCCAGGCCTCTTCACGCCGGTGCAGCGGCGTGTGGAGCAGCGAGTCGAGCGTGCCGGCGTGGATCCGGCCGTGGAGGCCGATCATCACGTTTTCGTCCACGCCGAGGTCGGGGAAAAGACGGATCATCTGAAAGGTCCGCGCGATCCCGTGCCGCACGACGAGGTCCGGACGCAGCCCGGTGAGGTTGTTGCCCTCGAACGCGATCCGCCCCGCGGTCGGCCGGAGGAAGCCCGTAATGCAGTTGAACACCGTCGTCTTGCCCGCGCCGTTCGGTCCGATGATACTGAGGATCTCACGGAGCCCGACGTCGAACGAGACGTCCGAGACGGCGACGAGGCCGCCGAAGCGCATCGTGAGGTGCTCGACGCCCAGAATCGCGCCGGTCCCCACGTCCGGCGGCCGCGAGACGGCCGTCACGACGAAGCGCCCGGCGCCGCGGAATCTGCCGCCGAGGCGCCGGCGGCGACGCCGGCCGCCGCCTCGGCTTCGGACATCGCGACTTCACGCGCCTCAATCCGCCCGTACCGGCTCGGCCACAGTCCCTGCGGCCGCAAGAGCATGAGGACGATCAGTCCGACGCCGAAGGCGAGCATGCGGTACTGATCGACCCCTCGGAGGATCTCGGGCAGGATCACGATCACCGCGGCGCCGAGGATCACCCCCGGCAGACTGCCGCGGCCGCCCAGGATAATCACCATCAAGATGGTCACCGATTGGATGAACGTGAAGCTCGACGGGTTGATCGCCGTGAGCTTTACGGCGAAGAACGAGCCGGCCCCGCCGGCGAACACCGCCCCCAGGACGTAGGCCAGCAGCTTGTAGTACACGGGATGGATGCCGGCGGCTTGAGCCGCCGCCTCGTCCTCGCGGATCGCAAGCCAGGCGCGCCCGAGCCGCGAGCGCGAGAGGTTGTAGGAGCCGAACAGCACCACGAGCGCAAAGGCGATCCCGAGAAAATAGAGGTGCGCCGGCGTCCGCAGCACAAACGCGCCGATCTGCGCGTGAGGCATGTCGTAGATGCCTTCCGGCCCTCCGGTGAAGTTGAAGTTGGTCGCGGCAATGCGGACGATCTCGCCGAAGCCGAGGGTCACGATCGCGAGGTAGTCGCTGCGCATCCGCAGCGTCGGCCCCCCGATGATAACGCCCGACGCCGCGGTGAAGCACGCCGCGATCGGCAGCGTCAGCCAGAACGACATATGGCTGTTGACCATGAAGTACGCGGTCGTATACGCGCCGATCGCGAAGAACGCCGCGTACCCGAGGTCGAGCAGACCCGCGAACCCGACCACGATATTGAGGCCGAGTCCGAGCATGACGTATACGAGGACGAGCGTCCCGACGTCGATGAGGTACGATGTGCCGAAGACCGGGAGCGCGACCGCCGCCAGAACGGCCGCAACGGACAGCGCGACGGGAAGCAGCGGGCGCGACGCGGCGGACCGGCTGCTCACATCCGCTCGACCACGCGCTCGCCCAACAGACCGCGCGGCCGCACCACCAGCACGAGGATCAGCACGGCGAAGGCCACGACGTCCTTCCAGCGGCTGGAGTAGTATCCGGCCGCCAGGCTTTCGAGGATGCCGAGCACGAAACCGCCGACGACGGCCCCCGGGATGTTGCCGATGCCTCCCAACACGGCGGCCGTAAAGGCCTTCAGTCCGATCAAAAAGCCCATCAGGAACGAGATCTGCGAGTAGTAGAGGCCGGTCATAACGCCCGCGAACGACGCCAGCGTCGATCCGAGGAAGAACGTGATCCCGATGACCCGGTTGACGTCGATGCCCATGAGCCGCGCGGCGTCCTGGTTGATCGCGAGCGCCCGCATCGCCATCCCGGTCTTGGTGCGGTTCACGACGACGTAGATCGCGGCCATCAGCACGATGCTCGACACGAAGATCAGGATCTGCAGCCAGGAGACGGTGACGCCGGCGAACGCCGGACCCGCGCGGCCGAACAGGTGCGGGTAGACCAGAAACGACGGACTGTAGATCAGCAGCAGGCTGTACTCGAGCGTCAGCGACGCGCCGATCGCGGAGATGAGAATCGACAGGCGCGCGTGGAGCAGCGGCCGATACGCGACGCGGTAGACTAGCGTGCCGAGCAGGCCGGTGAGCCCCATCGACACCACAAGGGCCAGCAGCGTGGTCAGGATCGGGCTCTCGACGTGCAGCAGCGCCAGCAGACCGTACGTGGAGAACCCGAAGAACGCGCCGGCTGCGTAGATGTCGCCGTGGGCGAAGTTGATCAGGCGGATGATGCCGTACACCATGGTGTAGCCGAGCGCGATCAGGGCGTAGAATGCCCCAATCGTCAGTCCGTTGACGATCTGCTGGAGGGCGATCTCCATTGATCAGCAAACGGGGCCGCCCCTGGATCCGGGGCGGCCCCGCGCCTTACCGCGGCCTCACATTCCGGTGGGCACGAAATCGTTGCCCTTGATCATATACGTGATGTAGAGTACCTGGACGCGGTCGCCCTTCTTGTCGAAGGTGATCTTACCGGTCGCCCCGGAATAGCCCGACGTCGCCTGGAGCGCCTTGATGATCGCCGCGCGGTCCGCGCTCTTCGCACGTTGGATCGCGTTGATCACCACGCCTACCGAGTCGTACTCGAGCGCGGAGTACGGACCCGGATCCTGCTTCCAACGGGCCGTGTAGCGGCTGATGAACGACTTCGCCGTCGCCTGGTTCTGGGGCAGCGGGGTCGACGTAATGTAGACGCCGGTCGACGCCGGACCGCACTCCTTGATGAACGTTGGATCGTTGTTCGCGTCGCCCGCCATGAACTTGCCCGATACCCCCAGGTCATGGAACTGCTTGCAGACCAGGCCGCCCTCGGGGTAGTAGCCCGTGAAGTAGGTGACGTCCGGGTTCAGGCTCTTGACCTTGGTGAGGGTCGCCGAGAAGTCTTTCTCACCCGGGGTGATCGCGTCGAAGAAAACCACGTTCACGCCGGACATCTTCTTGAGCGCATCCTGCGTCGCCGTCGCAAGGCCCTTCGCGTACAGCGTGTTGTCGTGGATGATGGCGACTTTCTTTGCGTGGAGGTCCTTGGTCATGAAGCCGGCCGCGTACGGCCCCTGCTGGTCGTCCCGGCCGATGACCCGGAACACGTTCTCGAAGCCCTGGTCCGTGAGCTTCGGGTTGCTGGACGCGTCCGCCACGAACGCAACGCCCGCGTCGTGGTAGACGGCGCTCGCCGGAATCGCGGCGGACGAGCAGTAGCCGCCCGCCACCGCCGCCACGCCCGCGTCGACGAGCTTGTGCGCGGCCGTCACGGCCTGCTGCGCGTCGCACGCGTCGTCGAACGAAACGATCTCGAGCTTGCGCCCGAGGACGCCGCCTTTGGCATTCTGCTCGTCGGCGGCCATCGTCGCGGCCTGCACGATATCCGTCCCCATCTTGGCGTTCCCGCCGGAGAGCGGCACCGGGACGCCGATCTTGATCGTCGCCCCCTGCGCGCCCACGCCGGGCACCATGCCGGGCACCATGCCGGTGATCAGGAACACCAGCAGCGTGGCAACTGCGAACACGTTCCGCATGCTGCTCCACCCCTCCCCACGTGTTCGGCGCAAAAGCAGTGCGCCGCGCGTCCCCCGGGGTTCTCCGGAGGGAGGTTGCAAATCCTCCCCGCCAGAAGTCCGTCCGACCGGGTATGGCGCTATCTCAAGTACGCACGACGGGCCGCCGCGGGTTCGGGGGGCGGCGCCACCGGGGGGGCAAGTTTAGCGAGGTTATTCGAGCATCGCGGAGGTGATACTGATGGAGCATCCCGGAATCAGCCCGTCGCTCCTGGCATGGCAGGAGACGCTTCCCGCACGCGGAGGCACGGCATTCCCGATCCGGGCCGGCCAGGTCTGCCGGATCGTCGACCTGGAGGGACAGCAGGTTGCCGACTTCATCTGCTTCAACCTGAACGACTACGTCGACAAGATCTCGCCCGAGAACACGCAGCTGCTGAACGGGACGCTGTTCCTGACCAAGGGACACCACCTGTACTCGACCAAGGCGACGCAGTTGATGACGATCACGGCGGACACCTGCGGGGTCAACGACATCATCAGCGGATCGTGCAGCGAGTACACGAACGCGTTCCGATACGGCGTGCGCGGGACGCCCAACTGCCGCAACAACTTCGAGCGGGCGCTCAAACCCTACGGCATCCCGCTCACCGAGATCCCGTACTCGTTCAACGTCTTCATGAACACGCCGGTCGCGTCCGACGGCGGCACCGGCATCCAGGAGCCCAAGTCCAAGCCGGGCGACTACCTCGACCTGCGCGCGAACATCGATCTCTTGATCGCGGTCTCGAATTGCCCGCAGGAGCGCAACCCGTGCAACGCCTTCAAGCCGACGCCGCTGCAGGTCGTGGTCTACGACCCGGAACCCACCGGCAAAGGCGCGGGGATCCAGCCGTGGGTGAGACGCTAACGCCGCCCCGACGCCTCCGGTCCTAGGAGGCCCAGGGCCCGCGCGACCCGCTCGGGGGTGATCGGCAGCTCGGTGACGCGGACGCCGACCGCGTCTTCGACGGCGTTCGCGACCGCGGCCGCCGGGGGCCCGATCGGCGGCTCGCCGATGCCGCGCGCCCCGAACGGCCCCTTGCCCTCGTGCGACTCGAGGAGCAGCGGCACGACGTCGGGCACGTCGAGCGACGTCGGGATGAGATATGAGGCGAAATTGGTGGACAGATTGACGCCTCGGTCCACCACGATTTCTTCCATGAGTCCGTAGCCGAGGCCCATCACCGCGCCGCCCTGGATCTGGCCCTCCACGCTCTGGGGATTGATGGCCCGTCCCACGTCGTGGCAGGCCGCGTGGCGCAGTACGGTCACGGCGCCGGTTTCGGTATCCACCTCGACTTCGACCGCGTGCGCCCCGAACGTGTAGTCCGGAAAGATCCGCCCGCCGCCGCGCTCGAGATCCACCGGGTCTCCCGCCGGCGCGTGGTAGACGCCGAGGTAGCTGCGGGGAACGCCGTGGCGCGCGCACTCTTTGAGCACCGCCGGCCACTCGACGCGCCTGCCCGAGTCGTCCGCCGCGCCGCCGTCGCGCGGCGTCACCCGATCCGGCCGCGCACCGAGCATCTGCGCGGCCACCGGGAGCAGCCGGCCGCGGAGTCCGTTCGCGGCTTCGAGCACGGCGTTCCCCGACATATAGAGCTGGCGCGTCGCCGTCGTCGTACCGGCGAGCGGCGTCAGCGCGCTGTCCCCGATGTGCACGGCCACCCGCTCCGGTTCGACGCCGAGGACCTCCGCCGCGATCTGGCACAGCGACGACGCCTGGCCGCCGCCCACGTCGGGGACGCCGGCCCGGACGACGACCGTGCCGTCCATCTCGAAGCCGACCCACGCGCTCGCCCAGTCGTGGAGCCAGACGATGCGGCCGTAGGGCTGAATGTTGCACGCGATTCCCCGGCCGCGCCGCCGCGTGCCCGATGCCGCGCCGCCGGGGCCGGCGGCGGCAGACCCCGCGGCCGGCTCGCGCGTCCCGAGCGCGGCCCACGCCCGCTCCGCGGCTTCGGCGACGCCGACGTGCGTGTCGAGCTCCTGGCCGACGGGGAGCCGGTCGCCCTTGCGGAGCGCGTTGCGAACGCGAATCGCGACCGGATCGATCCCGAGGCGCCGGGCGAGGCGGTCCATCTGCGACTCGTAGCCGAGCACCATCTGCATGCCGCCGAAGCCCCGCATCGCGCTCGTCGGCGGATTGTTGGTGTAGACGACCCGCGCGTCGATCGTCGCGTTGGGAATGCGATACGGGCCGGCCGCGGTCACGGTCGCGTACATCAGCACGAGCGCGCTCAGGTACGCGTACGCGCCGGAGTCCGCGAGCAGCGCCACGTGCTGGGCGACGAGCGTCCCGTCCCGCATGGCGCCGGTCCGATACCGCAGCAGGAAGGGATGGCGCTTGGGGCGGGCGAGCAGCGACTCTTGGCGGGACCACACCATGCTGACCGGGCGGCGCGTCCGCGACGCCAGCAGGCCGAGGAAAACCTCGACCGTGACGTCTTCCTTGCCCCCGAACCCGCCGCCGACGTAGGCGCCGATGACGCGCACGCGATTGTGCGGCAACCCGAGCGCCTCGGCCACGTCGCGGAAGTGCTCGATCACCTGGGTCGAGACCCGGATCGTCACCACGCCGTCCGCGTCGACCCAGGCCACGCCGCACTCCGGCTCGAGATAGGCGTGGTCGATGAACTGGCAGCGGTAAGCGCCCTCGACGAGGGCGTCGGCCTTCGCGAGCGCCGCCTCCGCGTCGCCGGTCTGCACGTGCCACCGCGCGAGCACGTTGCCCTCCTCGTGCACGCGCGGCGCGCCGGGCCGCAGCGCCTCCTCCGGGTCGAAGACGCCCGGCAGCGCCTCGTACTCGACCTCGATCGCCTCCAGCGCCTGCTGCGCAATCGCCGGCGTCTCCGCGGCGACCAGCGCGACAGGCTCGCCCTGATAGCGAACGACGGCGTCGGCCAGCACCTGGATGCGCGCGCGCAGGGCGCCGACCTCGCTCGTCTGCCCGGGGACGTCGGTCCACAGCGTGTTGCGCGGCACGTCACGGGCGGTCAGGACCGCGGCGACCCCGGGGACCGCGAGGGCGCGCGCGGTATCGAGGCGCCGGATACGCGCCGAAGGGTACATCGACCGCAGCACGGCCCCGTGCAACATGCCCGGCATCCGCCAGTCGGCGGCGTACAGGGTCGCGGCCTGCACTTTGTCGCGGGCGTCGTGGCGCGGGATCGGCTTGCCGACGACGCGCAGCCGCTCGGCGGGAAGGACAGCCGCGGGGGAAGCGCCCGGTCCGGGGGCGGGCTCACCCACGGCCGGCGGCCTCGATCGCGTCGACGATCTTCGTGTAGCCGGTGCAGCGGCACAGGTTGCCGGCGATGGCGCGGCGGATGTCGTCGCGCGTCGGACGCGGATGCCGTCTTAAGAACGCGTGCGCGGTGAGGATCATCCCGGGCGTACAGAACCCGCACTGCGCGGCGCCGTGCGCGACAAAGGCCTCCTGGAGCGGGCTGAGCGCGCCGGCCGGAGCGAGACCCCGCACCGTGGTGATCTCGTGTCCCGCGGCCCGCGAGGCCAGCAGCAGGCAGCTGCTCACGGGCTCGCCGTCGAGCAGCGCGGTGCACGTGCCGCAGACGCCCTCGCCGCAGCCGTCCTTCACTTCGATTGCGCCGAGTTCATCCCGCAGCACGGCGAGCAGCGTGGCGTGCGCGGGAACGCGTATCTCGCGGCGCTCGCCGTTCAGCGTGAAGGCGATCGTCAGCTCGGTCATGGCCGGCCTCCCGCCGACGCGCGCGCGGTCGCGCGGAGAAGCGCGCGCACGGTGAGAACGCGCGCGAGGTGCCGGCGATACTCGGCGGACGCGTGCACGTCGTCGCCCGGCTCGATCTCCAGCGTTTGCTCCTTAACCACCTGCCGGAACACCCGCTCGGACGGCTCGACGCCGCCGAGCGCCGCCTCCACCTTGGCAAGCCGCGCCGGCGCCGGGCCCGCCCCGGCGATCGCCACGCGGACGCGCGTGGCGCGCCCGCCGCCGTCGAGCTCGACCGCGGCGATCGCCGCCACGATCGCGAAGTCCCCCGCCCGGCGCGTAAACTCCTCGACCGCGTAGCCGGCACGGCCCTCCGGCAGCGTGAGGCGCACCGCGGCCAGGAGCTCGTCCGGCCGGAGCGACGTCGAGAGCAGCCCCGTGAAGAACTCCGCCGCGGGAATCGTGCGGTCGCCCCGCGGCCCGCGGGCCACGAGCACGCCGTCGAGCGCCCGGATGACCGCCGGCAGCTCGGCCGCAGGGTCGGCGTGCGCCAGGCTGCCGCCGATCGTCCCCATCGTCCGAACCCGCACGTTGCCGATCAGCGCCGCCGCCTCCGAGAGCAGCGGACACGCGGCCAGCGGGCCTTCGCCCTCCTCGAGCGCGCGGTGCCGGACGAGCGCGCCGATCTCGAGCGTGTGCCCGTCGAGCCGGACGCCGCGCAGCTCGTCGAGCCGGTGAATGTCCACGACCGCGGACGGGCGCACCAGGCGCAGCGTCAGCATCGGCACGAGGCTCTGCCCGCCGGCAAGCACCTTCGCGTCCTCGCCGAGGCTGCCCAGCGCGGCGAGCGCGTCCGCGACCGTCGCCGGCGCGTGATAGTCGAAGGGGACCGCGGGCATCGTCACACGTCCCACCCGCCGTCGACGACGATTTCGTGGCCGCTGATCTGCCGGCTCTCGTCCGACGCGAGGAAGACCGCGGCGTTCGCGACGTCGGTCTCCTCGGTGAACCGGCGCATCGCCATCTCGGAGACGTACTCGTCGAATACGGCCTCGCGGGTCCAACCGCGCACCCGCGCCTTCTCCGCGATGATCTTGTCCATCCGGTCGCCCGCGACGACGCCGGGGAAGATCGCATTCACGTTCACGTTGTAGGGCCCGACCTCGAGCGCGAGCGTGCGGGTGAGCCCCCGCACGGCCCACTTCGAGGACGAGTACGCCGCGCGAAATCGGTAGCCGCGGAGACCGGAGGTCCCCGCGATGTTGATGATCTTGCCGTACTTCCGCTCGATCATCCCCGGCACGAACGCCCGGCAGCAGAGGAACACCCCGCGCACGTTGACGGCCAGCACGCGATCCCACTCCTCCGCCGGGATCTTGTGCAGCGGCGTCTCGATCGGGCCGATCGTGCCCGCCCCGTTCACGAGGATGTCGACCCGCCCGAATTCTTTGAGCGCCCGGTCCGCGAGCGCGGCCACCTGGTCCTCGCGCGTCACGTCCGCCGGCACCGCGAGATGCCGCGATCGCGCGCCCTCGACCGGGGGCAGCCGCTCCACGAGGGCCGACAGCGGCCCCGGCTCGCGCGCCGCGGCGACGATCGAGGCACCCTCGCGCGCGAACGCCTCGCAGACCGCATCCCCCATGCCCTTCGCCGCGCCGGTGACGACCGCCACGCGATCCCGCAACCTCACGCCCCGTCTCCCTCCGCCGGCGGACCGCCTGACGGCGGACTCGCCGGCAACGATGTCGTCAAACCGCCGGCGGCGCCGCCGCCGGTGGTGTCCCTCCGGTCACGTACCCGTTGTCGAGATCCGCCCGCCGAAGCGCCTCGGACCGCTCCCCGGGCGGCCCGTACCCGCCGCCGCCGGAACTCTCCAGCACGATGAGATCACCGCGCCGCAGGTCACGGTTCTCCTTGGGCGCGACGGCGAAGCGCTCCCCCCCGCGCTCGCAGGTCACGCGGAACGGCGCGCCGTCGCCGCCCCCGAACACGCCCCACGGCCGCACGCGCGCGCGCTCGATCATCGTCGACAGCTCCGCCTGCTCGCACAGCACGCGGTACGACCGGCGCAGCCCGAGCCCGCCGCGGCGCCGGCCGGGTCCGCCGCTGTCCGGGCGCAGCGCGCAGCACTCCACCCGCAGCGGATATTCGCTCTCGATCACCTCGACCGGCGTGTTCATCACGTTGCTCATGTGCACGCGCACCGCGTTGGTCCCGTCCCGGTCGCGGGCGGCCCCCTCGCCTCCGCCGTGCACCTCGTACAACACGAACGGCCGCCCGTCCTCGTGGCGTCCGCCAAACATCACGAGCCCGGACGTCCCGGGACCGCCGGCGACGATCCGGTCCGGGAGCACCGGCGCGAGCGCCCGGAACACCGCGTCCACGACGCGCTGCGACGTCTCGTGGTTGCCGCCGACGCGCGGGGCTTCGGGGCCGGGGTTCAACACCGTACCCCCCGGCACGCGCAGACGGAGCGGCCGGTAGCAACCGCCGTTCGCCGGGATCTCCGGACCCAAGAGCGCCCGCATCGCGTAGAAGACGGCCGAAGCGGTCACGAAGCGTGTGGCGTTGAGCGGCCCCGCGGTCTCCGGCGCGGTGCCCTCGAAGTCGACGTCGAGGCGGTCGCCGTCCGGCCGCACCCGCACCGCGATCCGCACCGGCCGCTCGTCGATGCCGTCGCCGTCGAGCCAGTCTTCGCCCGCGTACTCCCCCGGCGGCAGCGCCGCGATCGCCCGGCGCATCAAGGTGTCGGACTCGTCGAGCATTCGCGCGAGGCAGCCGGCCACCGTGTCCCCGCCGAAGCGCTCGAAGATCTCCCGGAGACGCTGCGCCGCCACCGCGTTCGCGGCGCACTGCGCCAGGACGTCTCCGCGCCGCTCGTCGCGCCCCCGCACGTTCGAGAGCACCATCTCGAGCATCGGCGCGTTCGGGGCGCCGGCGAGAAACAGCGGCACCGGCGGAATGCACAGGCCTTCCGCGTAGCGATCCCGGGCCGTCGCGACGTAGCTGCCACGCCGCGCGCCGCCCACGTCCGGCCAGTGTGCCAGGTTCACCGCAAACGCCACGGGCCGCCCGCCGTGAAACACCGGTGTGATCGCCTTCACGTCCGGCAGGTGGTTGCCGCCGACCTCGGGGTCGTTCGTAAAGTACACGTCGCCCTCGCGGAGCGCCGACGCGGGTACGCGTTTCAAAAATTCGCCGACGGTGAACGCCATCACGCCGAGATGGATCGGAATGTCGCGACCCTGCGCGACCAGATTCCCGTCCGCGTCGGTCAGCGCGCAGGATAGATCGCCCGCCTCCTTGAGGACGGGCGAGCGCGCCGAGCGCATCAGCACGGCGCGCATCTCCTCGGCGACCGAAAAGACCGCGTGCCGCACCACCTCAAGAGTGATGGGGTCGACCGGCATCATGCGGCCTCGAGCCACAGGAGGCCCGCGGCGTCGCACCGCAGCGCCTGCCCCGGCGGCACGACCACGGTCGACCACTCGTCCTGGACCACGGCCGGACCGAGCAGCCGCGTCTCCGGCTCGATGCCGCCGCGGGTGTGCACGGCCGCCGGCATCCATCCGCGTCCGTAGAAGAACGCGCGCCGTTCGCCTCGGCCGCCCCCGCCGCCCCGGGCATCTCGTCCCGCGCTCCGCCCCGCGGACGGGGCGGAGGCGGCGGGCGCGGCGCCGCCGTCGCGGGAGGGCACGACCGCGCTCACGCGCAGATTGACGCACTCCACGGGTTCGTCGGTCTCGTACCCATACCGGCGGCGATGCCGATCGGTGAAGCGCCGCCGGATGCCCGGCGCGTCGAAGCCCGCCGCGACGGCGACTTCCAGTTCGTAGTTCTGGCCGCGGTACCTCAGGTCCATGGACCGCTGAAGGACGACGCGGCCGGCCGCAACGCCGTCCCCGGCGAGCCGCTCGAGCAGTTCCGCCTCCATATCCGCGAACGGCACGTCCCACGTAGACGGCGCCGAGGCGCCGAGAACGAAGCGCCGCGTCCGCACGGCATCGTAGCGTAGGTCCGCGACGAGACAGCCATAGGCGGAAAACCCGCTCGAGCACGGCGGGACGAGCGCCCGCGGCATCCCGGCGAGCTCGATCAGCCGTCCGGCGTGCAGCGGACCCGCCCCGCCGTAGGCGATCAGCGCAATGCCGCGTGGATCGGCGCCCCGTTCGACGGATACCATGCGCAGCGCGCGGGTCATCGCCGCGTTGGCGACCTCGAGCACGCCCGCGGCCGCCTCGGGCACGGACATTCCGAATCGCGTGGCGAGCGGCTCGAGCACCCGCCAGGCGAGCGCCGGATCGAGGCGCAGCCCGCCCACGCCGGCCTCGGGGTCGAGATAGCCCAGCACGACGTACGCGTCGGTCACCGTCGGCTCCTCACCGCCCCGTCCGTAGGCGGCCGGGCCGGGCTCCGCGCCGGCGCTGCGCGGTCCGACGCGGAGCGCCCCGCTCTCGTCGACCCACGCGATCGACCCGCCGCCGGCGCCGATGCTCTCGACGGCCAGCGAGCGCACCCGGACGGGCTGGCCGTGGACGCGGCGCTCGGTGAGGGTCTCCACCTGTCCGCCGTGGATCAGGCAGACGTCGGTCGACGTCCCGCCCATGTCAAGCGCGACGGCGTCTGCCACGCCCGCGGCGGCGGCCGCGGCGCGCGCCGCGGCGACCCCGCCCGCGGGGCCGGACAGAATCATCGCGAGCGGCACGCGGCGCGTCTGGCCGGGAGGCGCCATCCCCCCGCTCGACTGCATGAGGCGTAAAGTACCGCTGAGCCCGCACCCCGCGAGGCCGGACTCGAGGTCGGCCAGGAACCGATCGACCAGGGGGACCATCTGCGCGTTGACGCAGGTCGTCTGCGTGCGCTCGTACTCGCGGAACTCCGGGTTCACGTCGGACGAGAGGCAGACGTGCGGCACCGCCGGACGCAGCAGATCCGCGGCGCGCCGCTCGTGCGCCGGGTTGGCATAGGCGTGGAGGAAGCTCACCGCGACGGCCTCGACGCCCGCCTCGCGCAGCGTCCCCGCGAGGCGCACCACGGCGGCCTCGTCGAGCGGTACCTGCGGCCGCCCGCGGTGGTCCATCCGCTCGGGCACCTCGAAGCGCAGCGCGCGCGGCACGGCCGGCGGCGTCCGGCCGGGGACGTCGAGCCGGTAGAGATGGTCGCGCTGCTGCCGGCCGATCTCCAGGACGTCGCGGAATCCTTCGGTGGTCACCAGCGCGGTGCGTGCTCCACGGCCTTCCAGCACCGCGTTCGTAACCGCCGTCGTGCCGTAGGTCAGGCGCGCCACGCGCTCGCCGGCGCGCACGACGCGGCGGAGCCCCTCGCGCAGCGCCCGCGACGGGTCGCGCGTGGTGGGCATCTTGCAGAACCGGAGCGGCCCGCCCGAGGCGGGCCGGGCGACGACGTCGGTGAACGTGCCGCCGACATCGACCCCGACGCCTACGGCGTCCGGCACGATCGCCTGGAGGTCAGATGCCCTCACCCCCCGAACCTCGCCGGCCCCCTGGGCGCGGCGTCCTCAGCGCGGGATTACCGGCAGCAGCACGAAGGCACAGTGCACCCCGCCGGTGTGCAGCGTGTTCCGGCCGCCGAACACTGCGGCCGGGCGATCGTCCGGATCCGTGTGCACGAACGGTCCGGATCCCCGAAACGGCG
This sequence comes from bacterium, assembly GCA_035691305.1. Classification (NCBI taxonomy): domain Bacteria; species bacterium. The sequence continues at coordinate 149,171 of DASSJF010000082.1, read as the reverse complement.
TGACGAACGACCGGATCTCCTGCGCGGGTCCCGGACGCTCGAAGTCGCGTCCGAGGACCGTGAACGCGACGCGGCCGCCGGCCGGCACCACGACCGACGTCGGCCAGATCTCGACGTCCAGTTCGTAGACTCGGCCGGCGACGAGTTGCTCGGCGTGGTCGTGGGCGTGATACGGCCGCCACGGCGTGGAGAGGGCCGGGTCGAGCCGGCGTTGGGAGGCGCGCAGCCATCCGTTTGCGACAGGCGAGTGCGGATCGAGCGCGCCCTGAAAATCGATCTCGCGGCCCGCGGCGTCGAAGGCCTGCAATACCACGAACACGTCGGTGTCGGCCGTCGACGACGACAGGAAGAGCTTCGCCGCGGCCGGGCCGGTGATTTCCGTCGTGTCCGGAAACGGCGGCGTCGAGAAAGTCACGCCGGCCCCGCCGGCGTCGTAGACCGCGGACAGGGCGGCGCCGGACGCCTGCTCCGCGAGCGTCCGGGCGCCGGCGTCAAGATACCATTTCGTCCACCGCGTGCCCTTGAGCGGCCATTCGTCTTCCGCCCGCTCCTCGAAACGGTCCGGGTGACGGACCTGCAGCAGCACGCGCGGCTGGTCCTCCCAGCCGTTCGACTCGCCCTTAAGGAAGTGGTCGAAGAAACGGCGCTGCAGCGTGCGCCCGTAGTCCGTGTAGAAGTGGGTCCAGTGCTCGAGGCCGTGCACCTCGAGCCATTTCTCCGTCGACGCGGCGCGCATGAAGCCCTCGAAGTTGCCGCGCGCGTGGAGACCGTGCCCGCCCCAGTTGGCGGCGGAGAGAAGCGGTACGCGCACCTTCGACCAGTCGGGCGAGCGCTCGCGATAGAACGGCCCGTCGAGCGGCCGCGCCAGCACCGCGCCGCGCAGGTCCGCGCGGCTGGCCGCGAGCACCTCCTCGGAGAGCGTCTCCGGACCGGCGACCGGCTGGCCGGTGTTGGGATTGACCGGACCGCGGTCGCCGAGGCCGTGCTGGACGGTAAGGACCTGCTTCTTCATCCAGTTGCCCCAGAAGTCGCACAGGATGCCGCCGTGGCGCGTCATGTCGCGGTACCAGTCCGCCGCCCCCTCCCAGGGGCAGATCGCCGCGAGGTGCGGCGGCTGCAGCGCGGCGACGTGCCACTGGTTGATCGCGTAGTACGAAATGCCCGCGAGGCCGACGCGGCCGTTGCTCCAGGACCGCGTGCCCGCCCACTCGATACACTCGTAGAGGTCGCGCGTCTCGCGGGGACAGAACGGGTCGAGGAAGCCCGGAGACCGGCCGGCGCCGCGCGAGTCGACGCGGACGCACGCGTAACCGTCGGGGACCCACTTCTCCACGTCCGGCAGCTCCCAGCTCTGATAGCGTCCCGACGACCCGCGCACGACGTCGGGGTGATGCTCCACGAGCCGGGTCCACTGATCGGGGTACCCCTGCCGGAACGGGAGGCCCTTCGCGTACGGGCCGTAGGTGAGCAGCACGGGATGCGGCCCCGCCGTGTCGGGGCGAAAGATATCCGCGCGGAGCACGACGCCGTCATTCATGCGGATGCCGGCGTCCCACTCGATCACCATGCCCGCGTCGCGGTCGACGCGCCACGGGCGCTCGGACGATTCGGTCATCGGCGCCGCCCGCGGCTTCCCTTGGACTTCGCCCGATGCGCGGGCTTTCGCGCCACCGGCCTGCGCACGCGCGGCCGGTCGACCCGCGCCGACGCCGACCAGCCCCGGCTGCCCTCGCCGTCGACGAGATTCTTGCTGCTGAGGAAGACGCTGTCTTCGATCGCGCGGATCTCGTGGACCACGTTCGGCGGCACGTGGATCACCTCGCCGGCCTCGACGATCTGCTCCTCATCGCCGACGTGCGCCCTGAGCCGCCCGTTCAGCAGGTAAATGATCTGCTCGTTGGGGTGCTCGTGGGGATCGGCCCCGGTGCCGCCGGCAATCCGGTAGCGGCCGACTTCGATAATCGCTCCGGTGACGGTACCGCCGGTGGCCGTGGAATAGTGCGGCGAGATGACTTCGTCCGGCAACGCGTCCCACTTGTGAAACGGCATCGTCGCCCCTCCCTGCCTACCCGGCGCTCTTCGACGCTTCGGCCCAAGGCTTCTCCACGAAGAACGTCCCGGCGTCCTCCTTGCTCGGGCAGTTGCCGTACGTGAACACCAACTCCGCGGTCTCCGTGTCGCTCATGTTCTGCAGCCCGTGGACCACGCCGGCCGGAACGTAAACAAACTGGTTCTCGGCGACCACGTACTCTTTTCGGTCCTCGCCCATGAAGATGCGCAGCCGGCCCTTGCGGATGAAGAACGACGCTTCGCAGGAGTGGTAGTGCGCCTGGTTGCGCCCGCCGGGCGGGATGCGCGTGCGGCCCATCGTGATCGTGCGGGAACCGACGCTGTGCTTGTCCACGCCGAACGCGATCACGAGCGGCGGTTCGTACGTGACGTCCGAAGCGATCTTCTCGGAGTCGACGATTGCGTAATCCGCCATGGGGGTCCTCCGCGTGAAGAAGGTCGAGGGAAGCGCACTTCGACGGCCCGCGGCAGGCCTCCCTGCAGACGGACACGAAGCGGCAGGCGTGCCCGAAGTGCTGCGGATTCATCACGTCGGCATCATTGTGCGCGACGCCGAAGCGGCGGCGGAGACGTACCGGACGGGCCTCGGCCTTGACGTGCTCGGCGTCGAAGACTATCGCGGCGAAGCCACGGTGGCGCTGCTCTCCGCCGGTGAAAGCCTCCTGCACCTCATCCAGCCGCTGACCGACGGCACGATCTGGGCCGCGGCGCTGCGCGACCGCGGTGAAGGCCCGCACCACGTCGCGCTGGAAGTCGCCGACATCGACGCCGCAATCGCCGGCGTCAGGGCGGCGGGACTGCGCACGCTCGAAGACCGGCCGCGCCGGGACCCCGGCGGCGCCTTCGGCGTGTTTCTGGATCCGGGGGGCGGCGCGACCCTCATCGAACTCGTGCAGGCGGTCCGGAGCTGATCGGCGTCCTCGGGGTCTTCAGCAACGTTATTGGACCGGTGCTCCTGATCGGCGCGGCGGGGTACGCGCTCGGCCGCGCGAAGCTCGTCGACGCGCAGCCCCTCACGTCGCTGTCGGTCGCGGTGCTCGCGCCGGCGATCTCTTTCTACGCGGTCACCACCGCGACGGGGGACCACACTGTGCTCGCGCGGATGGCCGCGTACCTCGTCGTGCAGCTCGTCCTGATCGGCGCGATCGCGATCGCCGCGGCGTCCGTCGCGCGGTGGGATCGCACGCGCCGCACCGGTCTCCTGCTTGCGACGCTGTTCAGCAACGCCGGCAACGCCGGGCTGCCGCTCGCCCTCTTCGCGTGGGGCAGCCGCGGCCTCGCCGCGGCGCTCGCTTTCTTCGCGGTACAGGCCGTGCTCGTGAACGTGCTGGCCGCCTACATCGCCGCCCACGCCGAGTCCGGCGCGCGCCGCGCGCTGCGGACGCTCGCCCGGCTGCCGATCACCTACGCCGTGGCCGCGGGCCTCTTGCTCGACGTGCTGGGCGTCGTGCCGCCGGCGCCGGTCGCGCGGGCGGCCGAGCTGCTGGCGAACGGAGCGGTCGCCGTGATGCTGCTGCTGATCGGGGTGCAGCTCGCGCAGGTGCATCCGAACGGCGAGTGGCCGGCAATCACGGTAGCGACGATCATCCGCCTGGGGATCGCGCCGGTGCTCGCGTGGGTGACGGCGCCTTGGGTCGGGCTCGAGGGCGTGGCGCGGCAGACCAGCATTTTGCAGTCGAGCCTGCCGACCGCGGTCACGGCCGCGATTTGGGCGTCGGAGTTCGGGGTCGCGCCGTCCCTCGTCAGCGGCGCCGTGATCGTGACGACGCTGTTGAGTCCGCTGACCGCCGCGGTGCTGCTGACCCTGCTTCGCTAGCCTCCCGCCGCAGCAGCGCTTCCCCGCGCAGCGCGTCGATGAACTGCCGGGCGGCCCGGCACGAACGGCCGTTGTGCCACTGCGCCCAGACGATCGCGCGGCGGTGCAGCTCCTCGCGCGGGACGTCGAGGCCGAACTGTGACGCGAGCCCCTCGACGACGTGGAGGTACCGCTCCTGGTCCGGCACCAGGAACGGCGCGTGGATGCCGAAGCGGTCGGCGAGGGACAGTTTCTCCTCCGCGGCCTCCTGCGGGTTGACCTCGTCCTCGGGGCCGCCGGCCGCTTGGCGGTCGGCAAACCGCTCCACGACGAGGCGCCGCCGGTTGCTCGTCGCGTACAGCACGACGTTGTCCGGCCGCGCCTCGACGCCGCCCTCCAGCACCGCCTTCAGCGCCTTGTACTGCGTCTCGTGCTCGTCGAACGACAGGTCGTCCACAAAGAGGATGAACCGTTCGCGGCGGCCCCGTAGCAGCGCGAGAATACGCGGATAGTCGCCGAGGCGGTCCTTCGCGACCTCGACGAGCCGCAGGCCCGATCCGGCGTATTCGTTCGCGAGCGCCTTGATCGTCGACGATTTGCCGGTACCGCGGTCTCCGTAGAGCAGCACGTTGTTGGCCGGGCCGCCGGCGACAAACTGCCGCGTGTTCTCGACGACCGGCTCGCGCTCCAGTTCGTAGTCGACGAGATCGGCGAGGCGCACCGGGTCCGGTACCGCGACGCCCTCGAGGCGCCCCGCACCCTCGTCGTGGACCCAACGGAACGCGCGGTACCGGCCGAACAACCCCACGCCCGCCGACGCGAAGTAGGCGGCGAGGTCCTGCGCGAGCACCGGCCACTCCCGCGATGCGTGCAGGCGCCGCATGATCCGCAGGCGCGCCGGAGCCGCGGCCGCGCCGTCGAACGGCCGGAAGCCGTCCCAAGAGACCGCCGGCCGCCCGGTCAGCCGCGCCGCGGCTTCGAACAGGGCCGTCCCGCCGCGCTCGTGGCAGACGGCGAGCGCCGCGAGATCGGTGCGCACCTGCGCGACCAGCGCCGGCCCGAGCGCGTGCCACGGCGCGCGCTCCGCTTTGTGGCTGAAGGGGTTGTCGTCCTCGAGAAGCCGCGCGATCAGATGCGTCTGCCACGCGTCGCCGACAAGCGGTCCGGCGGCGGACTCCGTCTCCACCGCGAGAAGCGTGAACAACCGGGCGTACGCGGCGGCGGCCCGCACCGCGTCGGGCGCCTCGCGGGCCAGCGCTCCGACGAGCTCGCGCCACTCCCGGCCGGCCGGGTCGTCCAGCACACCCCGCAGCACGACAAGCGACTCCGCGGCGCGCGCGAGATCCCGCCACCCCGCGGCGCTCTCCCGCACGGAACCGGCGCGGCGGCGCGTGGGGCGGCGAGACGCCTTCCGGGCCATCCGGTCAGGCGCTCAGCGCGGCCGGCGGCTCCGCCGGCTTGAACTCCGGCAGCGCGGGGTGCAGCAGGTCGACGTACTTGAGACCCGCGCCGGTGTTGAAGAGCACAACCGTCTCATGTTTGCGCACGAGCCCGTCGCGCACCATCGCCTTGAGCGCGCCGTATGTCGCGGCCCCCTCCGGACAAGCGAACAGGCCGTCCTCGCGGGCGAGTTCCTGCATGTCGGCGAGGATCGATTCGTCGGAGACGCTGTAGGCCGTGCCGCCGCTGTCGCGCACAGCCTGCAAGATGAGGTAGTCGCCGATGGCGGCCGGCACGCGGAGCCCGGCGGCGATCGTCCGCGCGTCGCGCCAAGGCTCGGCGTGCGTCCGACCCTCCTGGAACGCGCGCACCATCGGCGCACAGCCCGCGGCCTGCACGACCACCATCCGCGGCCGCTTGGCGCCGATCCAGCCGAGCGTTTCCATTTCGGCGAAGGCCTTCCACATACCCACGATGCCGGTGCCGCCGCCGGTTGGATAGATGATCACGTCCGGCAGCGTCCAGCCGAGCTGCTCGGCCAGCTCGTAGCCGAGGGTCTTCTTGCCCTCCGCGCGGTACGGCTCGCGCAGCGTCGACATGTCGAACCAGCCGCGCGAGGCGCCCGCCCTCCGCAGCACCTGGCCCGCGTCGGTGATCAGCCCGTGGATCAGGTACGTGTGCGCGCCGTACGCCGCGCACTCCGCCTTGTTCGTGTGCGGGGCGTCGACCGGCATCACGAGGTACAGTTCGAGATGGGCGCGCGCGCAGTAGGCCGCGGCGGCCGATGCCGCGTTCCCGGCGGACGGCATCGCGATCGTTGTCACGCCGAGCTCCTTCGCCCGGCTGATCGCCGCGGAAAGGCCGCGCGCCTTGAACGATCCCGTCGGGTTGAGGCCCTCTTCCTTGCACAGCACGTTCGCGAGGCCGAGACGGCTGCCCACTCCCGGCACCGGCAGGAGCGGCGTCATGCCCTCGCCGAGCGTGACGATGTTCGATTCGTTTCGCACCGGCATCAGCTCATGGTAGCGCCACATCGTCGCCGGACGTCCCCGCAGCGACTCGCGCGCGAACTCGCTGCGCGCCCGGTCCAGATCGTACCGGGCGTAGAGGACCTTGCCGCAGGCCGGACAGACGGTGTGGAGCTCGTCGGCGGCGTACGTCGCCGCGCAGGCCGTGCACTCGAGGTGATGCAGGAAGTTCATGGAGACCCCCTTTTGGGCGGCACGCCCGCCCGCATCTACGTTACAACTTCTCGCGGGGAAACGAAAAAGCCCGCGCGGACCGCGCGAGCCCTCAAACTGTTGACAGGGCGTATTATATCATATCTGCGATCCAAATGGAAGAGGCAGAATGAATCTATGGACATTCTAGAAATACGTCGGACAGCGCCCGTGGACCACAAATTGTCGCGCTTGCGGAGCTTAGCCCACCGGGACGAGTGAAATTGCCGGGGATTCGGGGAAAAGGTGTCTTATTCTTGGCTGAAACACCTCGAACAGTACGAGGGTGAACCGTGGCAAGGTTCTTCTCCGCCGCCGCTGTGTGGGGTCGCCTGCTCCTCCGCGACGTTCCAGACTCCGACTCGTGGAACCCCGATCGGATCGTCTATTGGGATGAGACCTACCTCGACGGCGTCTCCCGCCTGGCGATCGCAGGACAAAAGATCTACACGACTGCTGACCTTGACGCGGCGATCCACGCCTCCCGGCGGCCGCCGGGCATACGGCCGTTGTGGGTTCGCGAGGATCTGTTGGAAGACGCGTTGTTGCGTTGGGACGCCGCCCGGACGCCGGCGCGTCGATCCCCCTGGCGGGCGCGCGCCGCGGTCGCCGTCGCCGTCATCGCGGCCTTCGTGATCGGCCGCGCCGTCGGCGCACCCGGGCCGACGGGCCGAGTGCCGCCGGGATCGCTGAGTCACAGCGCGGCGCCCGCCGCCACCGCCGTGCCACGACCAGTCGCGGCCGCCGTCTTCGGCGTCGGGAATCCAGCCGCCGACAGCCCGGCTGTCCGGCGCCACACCGCCGCCGCACCGCCGCGGGCGCGTGCGCGGTACGCGGTCACGGTGGGGACTTTCACGGATCCCGACGCCGCCGACCGGATGCGGCACATCGTGCTGCGGAAGGGATTCCTCGTAGTGGTCGTCCGGCGCGGGGGACTCTCCGAGGTCGTGACGCCGGTGTTCGCCACCCGCGTTGAGGCGGAGCGTGTCGTGCGCGGCATGGAAGACAGCGGGATCCCGCCGGAGATCGTGACCTTGGTCGCGCGGTGAGGCCCTACGCGGGCGCGTGCGTGATGAACTGCAGCCAGTACCGCGGCACCGTGCCGGATAGGCGGGCATCTTCGATCGCCGCCCGCACGGTGCGCTTGAGCGCGTCCGCCCCGGCCTCGAGCGGCACGCCGGGGAGCGCCCCTTCGATGAACATCGAAAACTGTCCGATGTCTTCGAGGCTCTCCGGCGACATCTCGACCTTCTGAAGCTCCCAGGACGGGGCCACAAACCCGGCGCCGGACAACAGCTGCGCGTACTCCTCGGGTGTGCGCCACCGCATCGCCGCGGCCCGTCCCTCGTGCGTGTGCGCCACCGCGATGCCCGATTCCTGAACGAGGCGGGCGGCCCGCACGACCCACGAACGCCAGAAGCGCTCGGTGCCCGGGACGTAGCATCCCTTGAAGTAGGTCGTATTGAACGCGAGCACGCCGCCGGGCCCGAGGACCGCGCGGATCTCCCGCGCGACGCGCTCCTTGTCGGCGATCAGGTGAATGGCGTTGCAGAACACGACGACATCGACCTGCGGGACGAGCCGGCTGAGGTTTTCGGCGCTGCCGTGAACGAAGCGCACGACGCTCGACGCGATCCGGCGCCGCGCGCGGTCGAGCTCGGCGATCGAAGGGTCGACCGCGTAGATGATGCCGCGCGTGTGCTCGCGCATCCGCGCGAGCAGCAGCTCCGTGATCGCGCCCGGTCCGCACGCGAGATCCACGATTCTGGGGCCGAGCGCGGCGACGCGGTCGACGAGCCACCGGTTGACGTCCGTGAAGAAGTCGTGGCGCGCGAATCGCCAGAAGCCGAACCGGTCTTCTTCAGGCGAAGAGTCGTCCGCGACGCGGGACATCACGGGCTGCTCGTCCACAGCCGTATTATAGCCACGTCCCGGAGCGCCGCGCAAGGACGCTCCGGGACGTGACGGGGACCGCAAGCGTAGTCATGGGGCCGCGCGGCCCGGCCGGCGCCCGATCAGGCGCGGTGGCCGGAATTGAGCGACTGCACCGGCGCGTCGGTGACCCAGATCGGGTTGCGGAGATACCGGCTCACCATCGCGCGGATCGGCTCGGGCAACGTCGACGAGAACAGCGCCGTCTGGCGCGTCGACGGAGTGCGCACGAGAATCTGCTCCACGTCCGTCCGCAGCCCCATCTTCAGCATGCGGTCGGCGTCGTCGAGGACAAGCATGTGCACGCTGCGGAGCGTCAGCGTCGCCTTGCCGAGGTGCTCGAGCACGCGGTTCGGCGTGCCGACGACGATATGCGGCTTCTCGCGCAGCCGCGTGATCTGCCGGGCCAGCGGTTCGCCGGTCGAAATCGCGACGATGCGCAGCCGCGTGTGCGCCCCAAGCCGCCCGAGGTCGCCCGTGATTTGCCGCACCGCATCGCGGTTGGGCGCGAGGACGAGACCCTGCACCGCTTTGCTGCGCGGATCGAGCCGCTGCAGCATCGGGATGCCGAACGCCGCCGTGGTGCGCGGCGCGGGATCGGCCTGCGCGACAAGATCGCGGCCGATGGCGAGCGACGGGATCACGCGCGACTGAATCGGCGTGGGAGTCGCCCAACCGAGCTCCTGCAGCGCACGCTGGATGCGAGGATCGGCCAGACCGCCGAATCCGTTCGTACTTGCATGTGTTTCGATGGCCATTCGCACGCCCCTCGAATCAGGTTCTGCGCCGTGCGACCGGCACGGACCTCAGCCGATGATGCCGGTACACGGGACACGACCGGAGACAGTCACCCACTCCCGCCGGACCGTTGGAAGATGCGTCGTTGCGTCGCTGGAGAGACGCCGGGGTTTGAGTTTGGCTGCGCGGTTATTGTACCATAGCATCGGTTTGACGTACAACCGAGCCGGGTGGCGAACATACGTGCGCCCAAAGCCCTCCACGACCCATAAAATCAGGCCGGGCGGCGACTCCGCCGGCATCGACGGCGACCGCAGCCGGCCGACTCAGCAGTCCGCAACCGCGAAATCACCGGTCCCGGTCGATCTGGAAATCCGCGATCCGGCCACGGTGCGGGCCGACGTCTTGGAGACGTTCCCGTATGAGTACGCCGGATCGCCGGCCGTGGTCGAGATCGACACCGATGAATTCACCGCGGTCTGCCCGTGGTCCGGCCTGCCGGACTTCGGCCGTCTGGTGGTCCGCTATCTGCCGAAGGCGCGCGTGTTGGAGCTGCGCTCGCTGAAGCACTATCTCTTATCCTACCGCAGCGTCGGCATCTTCCAGGAGCACGCCGCCAACCGCATCCTCGAGGACTTGGTGCGCTCGTCCGACCCGAGCTGGATGGAGCTCGAACTCGACTACCGCGTCCGCGGCGGCGTGCACACCGTCGTCCGCACGCGGTGGCCCCGACCGGCGACCCCGGCATCGTGACCGCCGGCCCCCCCGGGTCTGCCGGCGGACCCGCCGCCGGCGACCATGGAATCGAAGCCGCCGGAGCCGCGGCGGCGGCCGCGCGACGTGGGGGGGTTGCCCGGCGCGTGGCCGAAGGCGCCGTCATCGCCGCGGCCTACGCCGCGCTGACGATCTACCTCGCGCCGGTCGCCTACGGACCATACCAGCTGCGGCTCTCGGAGATTCTGAAGCCCCTGGTGATCTGGGAGCCTCATCTCATTCCCGCGTTCGTCGTCGGGAACTTCCTCGGCAACCTCACGAGCCCGTTCGCCGGTCCGTGGGAGTTCGTCTGGATGCCGTTTGCGAACCTCGTCGGCGGATGGGCCGCATGGCGGCTCGGCCGCGTGAACGCCTACCTCGGCGCGACGGCGTACGCCGTCATCATCGCGGCGGCCGTATCGGTGATGCTGTCCTTCATTTTGCAGGCGTCGCCGCGGGTGCTGTTCCCGCCCCTCGTGATCAGCGAGATCCTGCTGATCGTCCTCGGTGTGCCGGTGATGCAGCCGGTGCACGCGGCGCTGCGAAAGGTCCTCAAGAGTCCGACGCGCTGACCCGCCTACTCGGGTTCGGGCGGCCGGCGGGTGTGCCACGGCGTCGCCCGCTCGTAAGCGGCGCCGATCGCGATCACGGTCTCTTCGTCCATCGGCCGGCCCGCGATCTGCAGCCCGACCGGCAGACCGTGCGCGCCGAATCCGCACGGTACCGAGAGCGCCGGCGCTCCGACGAAATTGAAGAGACGGCTGAAGCGCGTGATCACCGCTCGAGTTTCCAGGACCTCACCCGCGAGATCGATCGTGTCCTGACCGATGCGCGGGGCGACCGCGGGCACGCTTGGCAGGACGAGCGCGTCGATGCTTCGGAACAGTTCCGCGTACTCGTCGAACGCCAGCGCGCGGAGCTTCTGGGCCCGCAGGTACTGCGCGGCGGTCACGAACAGCCCGGGGCGAAGCCGCTCGAGGGTCTCCGGTCCGTAGTCCCCCGGACGCTCCCGCAGCCAGCGCTCGTGGACGCTGGCCGACTCGGCCTGGATGATCGCGAGTTGCGCCGCGAACGTCTCCGCCATGTGCGGCAGGGCCACGGGCTCCACGCGCAGCCCCAGCCCGCGCAGAACGTCGAGCGCCGCCTCGAACGCGACGGCCACGCCCGGCTCGACCTGCCGGTGGTACGAGTCGTCGAAGACGCCGATGCGCAGTCGGCGCACGTCGCGGCGGACGGCCGCGCGAAAATCCGGCGCGGGCTGCCCGAGCGTCGTCCGGTCGTGCGGGTCCGGCCCGGCGATCGCCTGGAGCACGATCGCCGCGTCTTCGACGGTCCGGGTCAGCGGACCGGGATGGTCGAGAGACCACGAGAGCGGGAACACGCCATAGGTACTGACGCGCCCGTACGACGGCTTGAGGCCGACGACGCCGCACAGCGCGGCCGGAATGCGGATGCTGCCGCCGGTGTCCGTACCGATCGACGCTGCCCCGAGCCCCGCCGCCACCGCGGCGCCGCCGCCCCCGCTCGAGCCCCCGGGGATCCGGTCGAGCCCCCAGGGATTGCGGGTCGGCCCGAAATACGCGTTGTTGTTGGTGATGCCGAAGGCGAATTCGTGCAGCGCCGCCTTGCCGAGCAGCACCGCCCCGGCGTCGCGCAGCCTGACCGTGACGGTCGCGTCGCGCGCCGGCACGTGGTCGGCCCGCACCCGCGATCCGCACGTGGTGCGGATGCCGCGGGTGTCGATGAGGTCCTTGAGGGAGACGGGCACGCCGTGCAGCGGGCCGCGGTAGCGGCCCGACGCGATCTCGCGGGCGGCCTGCTCCGCCTGCGCGCGGGCCAGGTCCGCCGTCACCGTGATGAAGGCGTTAAGCGCGCGCCACCGCTCGAACTGCTCGAGCGCGGCCTCGGTGACGGCCGCCGCCGAGACCTCGCGAGACTCGAGCCGCTCCGCGAGCCCGGAGATCGTCTCGTACGCGAGGGCGGTCAGCGGTGCGTCTCCGGTTCGTACGGCAGGTCCGCGAGCGGCGGCAGTGCCGGACGCCGGTCGTCGATCGGCAGGGCGCGGAGGCGGTCGAGATCTGCGTAGACCCTGGAAACGACCGGGGCCAGCCGTTCGAGCGCGTCCTGCGGCAGCGACAGGCCGAGCACCCGGGCGAGCTGCGCCAGGCCGGCGGTGTCTACGGGCATGCGGCGAAGACCGGAGTCAAACGGAACACTAAACCCGTGCGCGGGCCTCCGGCCGCTGCACGCGCTTCCAACCCAACAGCACCGCGAGCGAAATGATCACCGCGACGATGATCTCCGGAATCCCATGTGTCACCGCGACCACGACGGCTGCCTTCGTGGGAATGTAGTGGCGCAGAACGCCGAAGCCGAGCACCAGGACCGTGTTCGTCGCCGTGCCGACGATCGCCGCAACGGTGATCGCGGTCACTTCGCCGGACCGCCGAAACGCCATGTAGGCCCACGCCGCGAAGATGCCGATGAAAATTCGCGGCACGATAGCAACGATGGGATCCTTGAACAGCGGGATCGTAGCGAAGAAGAAACTGTAAAGTCCAAAGATCGTACCGATGATTGCGCCGACTACCGGGCCTTCCAGGATCGCGCCGATGATCGCCGGAACATGCATGATCGTCGCGCTTCCTGCCGCGGTCGGCACCGGGATGAAACCGAGACGCGTGGCACCGAGGAAGATCGCAATCGCGGCAAGCACCGCGGAAATCACGATGCCTCGCGTCGAGAGTCCCCCCTGACCCTGCATCGCTTCCCTCCCGTGGTCGTCGTGGGCCACGGCATCCCCGGCCGCGGGCCCCGCATAGAACAGCGGGGCCATTCCCTACGTCCGCGCGCCCTCCTGCTGCGTCTTGCGCGGTCCCGATGTCTATTTCGCGAACGGCACGCGCAGCATAGCAACGAGGAAGATGAACGCGGCGGTGGGCACCAGCCAGTCGAGAGCGGATCCACCGAGCACCGTGTATGTCGTGCGCCCGGCGCCGCCGGTGTACGCGCGCGCCTCCATCGCGACGATCAACTCCTCACCACGGCGCAGCGCGAACGTAAACAGTGGAACGAGAATGGGCAGCATCTGCCGGGTGCGCTCCACGAACTGCCAGCGGTTCCCGCCGATACGGCCCCCGCGGGATGCCTGCGCCTTCATCAGCCGTTCGGCCTCCAGCGCGAGCGTGGGCACGAAGCGGATCGCAATCGTCACCACGAGCGCAAGTTCGTGTCCCGGCACCCGGAACCGCCGCAGCGGCCGCAGCAGGCTTTCGATCCCATGCGTGAGCTCGGTGGTCGTGGTGCTGAGCGTGAACACGCTCGTTACTAGCAGTAGCTCCACGAATCGGACTGCGGAGACGACCACCAGGCGGACGACTGCCGCGGTGACAACGATCCAGCCCCACTGAAACACCACCGGGCTCGACGGCGCAAACCCTCGTCCGAAGAACAACAACTGCATGACTGCGAGGATTACCAGCAATGGCAACGCCGGGAGGAGACCGCGAAGCGCATAACGCATCGGGATGCGCCCGGCCGTGACGATCCCGAGGCATGCCGCCATGAGTACGGCATTGCCTGCGTAGGTCGGAGTGAAGCTGACGGCTCCAAGGAAGAGAAACGTCGCGACAATCTTCGCGCGCGGGTCCATCCGGTGCAGGTACGAACCGGTCGGCAGGTACTGGCCGAGCGTGATGTTGCGCAGCAGCTCGAACTCGCTCATACGCGCGCCCCGAGCAGCGCCGCCACCGCATCGCCCGCCTCTTCGACCGTCAGCGCGTCGCCGGCGACCGGCAGGCCGAGGGCGCGCAGGCGCTGGACGACCCGCACCGGCTCCGGCGGCAGCAGGCCAAGGGCCGCGAGGCGCGCCGGGTCGCCGAACACCTCGCGCGGCGAGCCCGCCTCCGCGACCGCCCCATCCTTCAGGATGTACAGACGGTCGCTGAGGCGCGCCACCTCTTCCATGTCGTGCGAGACCAGGACGAGCGTGAGGCCTTCGCGGGCCCGCAGCTCCTCGATGCGGTACCGCAGCTCCGCGCGCGCCCCCGGGTCGAGGCCCGAGGTCGGCTCGTCCAAGACGAGCACGCGCGGCCGGATCGCAAGCACGCCGGCGAGGGCGGCCTTGCGCATCTCGCCGCCGCTCAGCGAGAAGGTGTACCGATCCTTGAACCGCTCGAACGGCAGCCCCACCGCGTCCATCGCCCACCGCACGCGGGCGCGGATCTCGTCCGCCCCGAGACCCAGCTGCCGCGGCCCGTAGGCGACATCGTCGCCGACGAGCGGCTCGAACATCTGGGTCTCCGGATCCTGGAACACGAGACCGACCTGCTGGCGGATGCGCCGCAGATCGGTGCGCGGGTTCGCGAGGTCGTGCCCGTCGACGACGACGCGGCCGCGCGCCGGGCGGAACAGGCCGTTGAGGTACTGGATCAGGGTGGACTTGCCCGAGCCGGTCCGGCCGAGGATGCCGACCACCTCCCCGGCGCGCACCTCGACGCTGACGCCTCGCAGCGCCGTGTGCTCAAACGGCGTGCCCACCATGTAGGTGTGCCACAGGCCGGCGACCTCGATGATCGGGGCGCCCGCGCTCACGACCGGCCGCCCGCGCGCGCGGCCACGGCCGCGGCGAACTCGTCGACGGAGAGCACGTCGATCGGGAACCCCGGTACGTGCGCGCGCACGCGCAGCGCGACGGCGGTCACGGGCGGCAGATCGAGGCCGATCTCGCGAAGAAGATCGGCACGGGCGAAGACCCGGCGCGGCGGCCCATCCAGCAGGATGGCGCCCTCAGCCAGCACGACGATGCGGTCGGCGCGGGCGGCCTCGTTCATCAGGTGCGTGATCGCGACGACCGCGGTTCCCCGCCGGCGCAGCTCGCCGACGATCGCGGCGACGGCCTCCCGGCCCTCAGGATCGAGCATCGACGTCGCTTCATCCAGCACGACGCACGCCGGCCGCATCGCCAGCACCGACGCGATCGCGACCCGCTGCTTTTGCCCCGCGGACAGAAGGTGCGGAGGGCGCTCGCGGGCGTGCCACATCCCCACCAGCTCGAGCGCCTCGCGCACCCGGAGGCGCAGCTCGTCGTGCGGCACGCCGAGATTTTCGGGACCGAAGGCGACGTCTTCCTCGACGATCGTCGCGACCATCTGGCTTTCGGGGTGCTGGAAGACCATGCCGACGGCGCCGCGGATCGCCCGGGTGTGGACCGGATCACCCGTGTCGAGCCCCGCGACCAGTACGCGGCCGGCCGTCGGTCGCAAGAGCGCGTTCAGGTGCCGGGCGAACGTCGACTTGCCGGAGCCGTTCGGGCCGACGATCGCCACGTACTCGCCGGCGTCGATCCGCAGCGAGACGCCGCGCAGAACCTCGCCGGGCCGGGAGGGCGCCGCCGGCGCGCCGGACTCCGGGGCGGCCGCGTACGAGAAGTGCAGGTCCTCGCAAACGATCAGCGGACCGGCCATTCGCCTCCGAAGAAATAGCACGCCGCCGCAGCGTAGATGCGGCACGCCTCGGCGATCTCGGCGACGCGGACAAACTCGTCGACCTGATGCGGAATCGTGACGTCGCCGGGCCCGATGGTCACGATCGGGACGTGCGCCCGCGCGTGCAGGAATGTGCCGTCGGTGGCGCCGGGCACGCCGGCGATGCGCGGCGGCCGGCCCTGCACGCGCCGGCAGGCGTTCGCGACGGCGACCGCGATCGGTGCGGCGGGGTCGGTCTCGGTCCAGGGCCGCTCTTCGATGACCTCGAACTCGGCGCCGCACCCCGTGGTCGCGGCGGCCGCCGCCCGCGCCGCCGCGGTAAGATCCGCGCAGATCGCCGCGTGGTCCTGTCCGGGGATCGTCCGAATGTCGAGGCCCACGAGCGCCTCGGCGTGCATGACGTTGAGCTGCGCCGGCTCGCCGGCGCGCAGCAGGGTCGGCGTCACGCTCGGCTCGCCGAGGAGCGCGTGGCGGCCGTGGCGCGAGATGTAGCGCGCCTCGAGGGCGCCGGCTTCGCGCACGAACGCCGCCGCCGCCGGAATCGGGTTGCGGCCGCTCTTCGGCATCGCGCCGTGCGCCATGCGCCCGCGGAACCGCGCGAGCGCGCGCACCCCGCCCTTCTGCACGAGGCACATCGCGTTCTCCTCGGGCTCGCAGATAATCGCGCCGCGCGCGCCGTCCGCCCAGCCGTTGCGAATGAACGCCTTGATGCCGAGCATCATGCCTTCTTCGTCGGCGACGATCGCGAGCCGGACCGTCCCGGGAAGGCGCGCGCCGGCGCTGCGCAGCGCACGCACGGCGCCGACCGCGGCGGCGACCCCGGCCTTCATGTCGGCGGAGCCGCGGCCGTACAGCCGTCCGTCGCGGAGCTCCCCGCCGAACGGCGGGACGGTCCACGCGGCGGCGTCGCCCTCGGTCACAACGTCGGTATGGCCTTCGAATATGAGCAGGGGCCCGGACGCCGTGCCCGGCAGGTCGGCGATGACGTTCGGCCGGCCGGGCGCCGCGTCTTCGACCCGGACGACGAGATCGAGCCGGCGCAGCTCCTCGGCGACGAAGGCGGCGGCCTCCGCCTCATTGCCGCGCGGGTCGCCGGGCCGGTAGACGCTGGGGATGCGGACGAGACGGCGCGCGAGATTCAGCGTGTACGCGTCGTCGATCGCCGCCAGCACGGCGTCGAGCGCCCGTTCCGCGGCGGCGCTCCCCTCGCTCGGCACGGGCCCGCGGTCCGAAGGTTTAGTAAATCTTGGACTCCCGCGGCTTGCCCGTGTAGTCGAAAAACACCGTTTTCAGCTCGGTGTAGAACTCGAGACCTTCCTCGGCCATCTCACGGCCGCCGACGCCGCTCCACTTGATGCCGCCGAACGGCACCTGCGCCTCGCCGCCGACCGTCGGAGAGTTCACGTGGACCATGCCGACCTCGACGCGGTCCACGAAGCGCATGATGGCCGATGAGTCGCGCGCGTAGATGGACGAAGAGAGGCCGTACGTCACGCCGTTGGTCACGGCGAGGGCCTCGTCAAGCGAGCCGACCGTGATCATCGAGAGGACGGGGCCGAAGACCTCCTCCCGCGCGATCCGCGCGCCGGCCGGAACATCGACGAACACCGTCGGCTCGACGAAGTACCCGCGCTCGCACGCGCCCTCGGTCGCGCGCCGGCCGCCGGTGGCGACGCGCAACCCCTCGCGCCGCGCCCCGTCGATGTACCCCAGCACACTCTCGAGTTGGTGCGCGTCGACGAGCGGTCCCATGTCGACGTCCTTCTCCAACCCGTTGCCGAGCCGCATCTTCTTGGCGGAGGCGACGATCCGCTCGGTGAGGTCCCGCACGATATCGCGGTGCGCCACGCACAGGCTGGTCGCGGTGCACCGCTGTCCGGTGCTGCCGAACGCCCCCGAGGCGACGCCGGCCGCGGCGACGTCGAGGTCCGCATCCGGCATCACGACGACGGCGTTCTTGCCGCCCATCTCGCAGGTGACCTTCGCGAGGCGGCGCGCGGCCCGCGCGTAGACGTCGCTGCCGATCGCGGTCGACCCCGTGAACGACACCGCTTTGACGTCCGGATGGTCGACGAGCGCGTCTCCGACCTCCCCGCCGCTGCCCGGCAAGACCTGGAGCACGTGCTCCGGCAGGCCGGCTTCACCCAAGATTTTCGCGTACTCTTCGGCGAGCAGCGGCGTGAGCGTCGCGGGTTTGAGGATGACGGCATTCCCGGCCACGAGCGCCGGCCCGGCCTTCCACACCGGCTCCGCCCAGGGGAAGTTCCACGGCGTGATGACCGCGACAACGCCGAGAGGCTGGCGCAGCGTGAACAGCAGCGTCGACGGCATCTCGGACGGGCGGGTACGCCCGCCCATGCGGAACCCCTCGCCGGCGAACCATTCAAAGAGCACGGCGCCGCGGATGATCTCGCCGCGCGCTTCGGAGACGATCTTGCCCTCCTCACGCGTCAGCAGCCGGGCCAGGTCATCGGCGCGCGCCCGGGTGATCGCCGCGGCCCGCGCGAGCACGCGGCCGCGCTCGGGGGCCGGCACGTCGCGCCACTTCGCGAAGGCGGCCTTCGCGCGGGCGACGGCCGGTTCCACGTCGGCGGCGGTCGCCTGCCGAACTTCGGCCAGCACATCGGTCGTGTCGGCCGGGTTGACGTCGACCACGACGCGGGGTCCGGCGTCGCGGTGCACGCTGGAAGTACTCATCGGATCTCCTCCCGGGACGGTGAGGTGAGGCGTTCGTTCGTGCTTCGCAGGACCGGACTCCTGCCGAGGGAAATTCGTGTGTGGGCCGCGCCCGTTATGCCGGGCAGAGACCGACGACGCCGTAGGAGCCGCCGAATGAACGGACAGCATCTCGACGAAGCGCAGCGCGACGGATTCGCGTCGCCGCCGCCCCGCAAGGTGTCGTGTCCCATCGTGGACATGCACACCCACATGACGGAACCCGGCACCAATCACGAGCTCGTCGACGCCGGGCGCCGCTACGGGATCGCGCGGATCGGCGCGATCACCCAGCTCGACGAGGGCCTCGCGCTGCGGCGCCGGTACCCGCGTGAGATCGAGATCATCGCCCGGCCGCCGCTCGCGCCGCCCCCCGGCCGCCCCGCGCCGCGCGACGACCGTCCGCCGGAAGAGCGCGGACTCGAGACGATCCCGCGGGCGGCGGCGAGTGGCGTGCGCGTCATTAAATTCTGGTTCGCGCCGCGCATCCGCGACCGCCTCGACTTCCTCTTCGATTCCCCCCGCCTCGACCGCATCTTCGAGGCGATCGCGGCCCACGGGCTGGGCGTGCTGGTGCACGTGAGCGATCCCGACCGCTGGTTCGAGCACAAGTACGATCCGGCCAGGTACGGCACGAAGGCCGATCAGTATCCGATGCTGGAACACCGGCTGCGACAGTATCCAACGGTGCCGTTTCTCGCGGCGCACATGGGCGGCGATCCCGAGCACCTGGACCACCTCGCCGACCTGCTGACCCGCTACCCCAACCTGTATCTGGACACGAGCGCGACGAAGTGGATCGTCCGCGAGCTCGGGCGCCAACGCGAGGCCGCGCGCACGTTCTTCGGCCGCTGGGCCGATCGCATCTGCTTCGGGACGGATCAGGTCGTGCTCAAGGACTCCGACCCGGTCCGCTACCTCGTGCGGTACTGGGTCCATCAGATGTTCTGGGAGACGGATCTCGAGTGCGAGTCGCCGATCCCGGATCCCGACGCGGCCGGCGCACCGAGGCTGCGCGGGCTCGACCTTCCCGCGGACGTCCTCGAGCAGATCTACTGGAAAACGGCCGGGCGGGCGTTCAGAATCGACGCCCGCCCCGCACAACACACCGCCGCCGATTCCAGGGACAGAACCGGCGGCGGTTAGCTATCGTCTGTGGACCGCTTAGCGGATGATCAGGTGTCCGGTGGCCCACAGCGCCAAGCCGACCAGAAGCAGCAACCCGGCCAGCAGCATCGTTTTCCACCTCCTGTTCATCCGAACTATGGTGTATCCCGCACTATATTCCCAGTATAGCGCGTTTCAAAACACCGCACGAATTCCGCGCGCGCCTTACTGTCCGCCCCTCGTGGCCCCCATGCCGGTGTCGCACTGCGAGGCCGAGACGACGCAGAACGACTGCCGGCCCGTCCCCGCCGTGTCGTAACACTGCGCGAGCGCCTGCGACTCCGCCGTCTTCTTGTCGTAGGCGACGGCCCAGCCGGCGCCCGGGGTGCCCTTCTTGGGATCCATCGCCACCGCGGCGCACTGCTGGCTGATCGTCTTCACGACCTTGCAGACGCTGCGGGCGTCGGAGGAAGCGCCCTTCGCGGTCCGGCAGAGGTCCAGCGCCTGATTGGACGCCTGACTCGAGTTGGAGACGTTGCTGACGATCCCGAACGCAAATCCGTGATTGGCCACGTCCGACGGCTGTCCGATCGCGAGGGCCCCGTCGGCGAACGCTGCCGCCGGCCAGGCCGCGCCCACGACCGACACGACCGCCGCTGCGATCAGCGCCCGCGTTCCCGCCGCGCCACCATGCATCTGTCCCATTGTACCTGCCACCTCCATGGAGAGATCCGACGCGCCGCCGCGGACCGGTTCCTTCCGGACCGGCACGGTGACGCACTCATTTGTTGTTTCTGTACCCGGGTTTCGGCCCCGAAAAACGAGAGCCGGCGCCCGTGAGCGCCGGCTGCGAGGGCGCGACCGGAGCGCGGCCCGCGGCCGCGCTCGACGCCGGTCAGGCGATGGCCTTCTCCACGTCCTCCCTGGTCAGAGATTCGCCGAGCTCAGCCGACCACCGGAGGAGCGTCTCGATCACCTGCTCGCGGGACATGCCGAGCGTCGACATCATCTCCTGAACGCACAGCTCGACAACGTACTCGAGGCGCCCGCTCCATCCCGCGTCCTTCGCCTCGGCGACGAGCGACACAACGATGCCCGCGAGGAGCGGCTCCGCCCACTCCCGGCGCGCGGCCTGGGCCTCAGTCGACACCGCGGCCCCCGACCCCGACTGGTTCTCCACACCGCACCTCCCCCGCGTCTCTGCCCGTCCGCCGCACGCGTCAACCGACCGCCAAGCCCTGCGTCAGCAGCACGGCGCCGGCCGCGCCCGCGACGATCCCACCGTACCACAGCGGCGGCCGACGAACGATCGCCGCCACCGAACACAACACGATCCCCACCTGGAAGAACGCCACCGAGCTGCCGAAGCGCTGGTGCAGCACGTCGTACCGTTCCGCCGACTGCCGTGCCTCGTCGCGTCGCCGTTCCAGCGCCTGCGCGTCTTTGCTGATCTTCTCTTGATCCGACGTGTAGCGCGCCACCTCGCGATCGTAGCGCGCGGCAAGCGCCGCGGCCTGCGGCGTATGCTGCAGCCGCAGGACGTCGCGCTGCACCTCGAAGACGTGGCGCTTGATCCCCTTGGCCTGATAGAACGCCCACTGGTCGGACGCCTGGTTCTGGTACAGCGACGCCTCGGTCAGCCGCGCCAGCGACCCGTGCACCGCCTTGCCGCCCGCGAAGCTGGCGTAGGCAGCGAAGACGGCAAGCAGCGCCGTCGTGATCGCCACGGCGGGGATGAGCCAGTGCGGGTGTTCTTCCGCAGCCTCGACCCTGGACTCGACCTCGAACCCCTCTTCCACCGCGCCTCCTTCACGCCCCCGGCCGCCGTCTCCCGACCGGCGATACCCGGGATCGAATCGATTTCTGGACCACGTGCGCGCACTCCTGCGAAACGGGCGCGCGAGGGGCCGGAAGAACGCGACGCGGCCGGCGCGCCTTCCGGTGCGCCGGCCGCGTGGCCGCGTACGCCTGCGGGGCTAACTCGGCGGCGAGTACGTGCCGCGCGACGTAACCGGATGCCGGTGCAGCAACGAGGCCGCGGCGTACGTGATCGCACCCCACAACCGTCCGAAGAGGCCCGAGCGCCCGACGGCGGCCGAGGCGAGCAGCGGCACACTCTGCACGACCCGGCCGTTGCGCCGCACCGTCAGCGTCCCGACCTCCTGGCCGCGCGCAACGGGCGCGAACGGCCGCGCCGTGATTTGCTCCGTCACCTCGAAGTCGCCGCGCGAACCGCGGGGCACGAGCACGGTCACCGGACGGGCGGGCGCGATCGCGACCGCGTGTACGCTGCCGCCGTACACCCGCAGCACCGCCGGCACGACCGTCTGCCACGGCACCGAGACGACGGTGTAGTGCGCGAACCCCGCGGCCAGCATGCCCTCGGCCAGCGCCGTACGGCGCGGCACGGAAGGCGCACCCAGCACGACGGCGACCAGACGGAGATCGCCGTCGCGGGCCGTTGCGACGATGCTGTAGCCGGACTCCTCCGTATGTCCGGTCTTGAGACCGTCCACGCGGGAATCGCGAAAGATGAGGTTGTTCCAATTCGCCTGCTTGATGCCGGCGTAGGTTTCGTACCGCGGGCTGCTGTACTGCGTGGCCTTCGGAAACTCCAGCAGAACGTGCCGCGCCAGCACCGCCATGTCGGCGGCGCTCACGTGCTCCCCGGGCGCGGGCAGGCCGTGGGGCGTGACGAAGTGCGTGTCGTGCATGCCGAAGCGCTCCGCCGTAGCGTTCATCTCCTCGACAAACCGGTCCGCGGATCCGCCGACCGTCTCGGCCAGCGCTTCCGCGGCGTCGTTGCCCGACGCGACCATCAGGCCCTCCAGCATCTGGCGCACCGTAACGGTGTCCCCGACGTTGAGGAACATCCGGCTGCTGCCGGGCACGCGGCCGATCCGCCACGCCTCGGTGCTGACCGTGACGTTGGTGTCGGGCGTCAGCCGTCCGCTGTGAATCGCCTGCAGCGTGAGATAGAGCGTCATCAGTTTGTCGAGGCTCGCCGGTTGGTGCTGCACGTGGGCGTTCGTGCTCTCGAGCACTTCGCCCGTGCTCACCTCCATGAGGACGGCGGCCGCGTTCGGGAGCGGGGCGCGCGCACCGGCCGGCCCGCCCGGCTGGGCAGCGGGAACGTGCGGCCGCGCGGCCGCCTCGGCCGGACCGGGAACCGCGGCCCACGGCTGGAGCGGCAGGGCCGCGCACAACGCGGCAATCGCGAGGCGCGAGACAGGCCGCGGCATTGGACGCCTCCTCACGCCGCCGACACCTGCAGGATGGTTCGCAGGCCGTCGCCGCGATCGAGCGCGTCCACCGCCTCGTTGACGCGGTCGAGCGGGAACGACGCGGTCACCAGTTCATCGAGCATGAGCTGCCTCCCATAATACAGCCGGAGCATCCGTGGAATGTCGTCGCGCAGGCGCGCCGAACCGTAGAAGCAGCCCCGAAGCTGTTTCTCGTTCATCACAAACGCGGTCCCGCCCACGGCGAGTTCCGCCTTCGCCGGCGGGATGCCGACCGCGACCGCCACACCGCCGCGGGCCACCGCGTCCACGGCCTGACGGACCGTCTCCGGCCGCCCGATCACCTCGAACGCGAAATCTGCGCCGCCGCCCGTGAGATCGCGGATCGCCGCCAGCGCGTCGTCCCGCTTGGCGTTCACGACGTGGGTGGCGCCGAACCGCCGTGCCGCTTCGAGGCGGTGGTCGAGCAGATCCACACCGATGATCGTCGTGGCGCCGGCGATGCGGGCGCCCTGCACGACGTTCAGGCCGACGCCGCCCAGCCCGATCACCACCACGCTGGCGCCGGGCGTCACGCGCGCGGTATTGACCACCGCGCCGACGCCGGTCGTGACCGCGCAGCCGAGCAGCGCCGCGACGGACAGCGGCAGGTCGCGATCGATCCGCAGCACCCCCGATTCGGGGACGACCGCCTGCTCCGCCCACGAGGAGACACAGGTGAAATGGTTGATCTCTTCGCCCCGCAGGCGCAGCCGCGTGGTCCCGTCGGGCATCCGGCCGCGGACGCGATACCGCATCTCGCACAGATGGGGGCGGCCGCTGTCGCAGTACCGACACGCGCCGCACGACGGCGCGAATAGGAGCACCACGTGGTCGCCGGAGCGCACCGACTCGACCCCGGCGCCGACGGAGGCGATGACGCCCGACGCCTCGTGCCCGAGCACCACCGGCAGCGGCATCGTGAGGTCCCCTTTGATATAGTGGAGGTCGCTGTGGCAGACGCCGGTCGCGACGATCCGGACCAGCACTTCGCCCGGACGCGGCGGCTCGAGATCGACGTCCTCGACGACGAGCGGCTTGCCGACTTCGTAGAAGACCGCGGCGCGCACCGGCGGGTCCTCCTCTCGAGGAAGTGAGCGGGGCTTCCCGCCGCCCGGCGATGAATCCTCTCACGACCTTACCGTGTACGTTGCCCCGATTGAGGTCGCAAACCGACATCAAAAAGGGGAACTCGCGGCCGAGTTCCCCTTCAGATCGCTCCGGCGGGTGACCGTTCAGCGGTGCCCGGCCGCGGCCTCCCGCTCGAGCAGCGCCCGCTTCCGCTCGACCCCAAGCCGGTAGCCGCCGAGGCCGCCGTCGCTCTGGACGACGCGATGGCACGGGATGACGAGCGGCACGGGGTTCGCCGCGCAGGCCCGCGCGACGGCGCGGACGGCCGCCGGTCGCCCGATGGCGCGCGCGACCTCGCTGTACGAGCGCGTCGCACCGTACGGGATCGCGCGCAACGCCTCCCACACCCGCGCCTGAAACGCCGTCGCCCGGATGTCGACGGGCAGATCGAGGCGCGTCTCGCGGCCGTCGAGGTATCCCAGGATCGACCGCACCGCCGGCGCGAGCGCCCGATCATCCCGCACGAGGCGCGCCGCCGGATATTCGGTCCGTAGCGCCGCGGCGTGAGCCGCGTCGCCGTCACCGAGCGACACCGCGCAGATTCCCCGGTCGGTGCGGCCCACCATCAGACGCCCGAGCGGAGTGGCCACGGTCGTGTATCGGATCGTCGCCCCGGCCCCGCCGCGGCGGTACGCCGCGGGCGTCATGCCGAGCCGCTCCCCGGCGCGTTCGTACAGCCGGCTGCTCGACCCGTACCCCGCGTCGTAGAGGGCGGTCGTCACCGCCGCCTGCGCACGCAGCCGGGCCTTGACGATATCGAGCCGGCACGCGTCGACGTACCGCTTCGGCGTAATGCCGAGAACCTGGGCGAACGCGTGGCGGATCGCCTGCGGCCGGCTCTCGAGGGCGCCGGCCAGCGACGTGAGTTTGAGCGGCATGTCGAGGTGGGCCTCGATGAACCGGCACGCGTGCTGGACGAGCGCGACGGCGTCGCGGCGTTCGCGGAGGACGTCGGGGCGGCATCGCCGGCACGGGCGGTAGCCGGCCTCCGCCGCCTGCCTGGGCTCCCGGAAGAACCGGACGCGGTCGCGCTTCGGCCGGCGCGCCGGACACGAAGGCCGGCAGTAGATGCCGGTCGAGCGCACGGCGAAGACGAAAGTGCCGTCGGCCGACGCGTCGCGCGTGAGCACCGCCTGCCACCGGCGGTCGTCGTTCGCGCCGAGGCCGTTCCGGCCGCCCGTTTGCGTTCCACCGGCGGGGACGCCGTCGCGAAGGAGCCTGTCCGTGCGCATCCCGTTTACGTGATCCTCGCTCGCGCGCGCTCCGTTCGTCTGCGCCGCGACGTCGTGTAGGTTCAGCATACCACCACCTCCATCGTCACACCGATGGTACGCGCCACGCGGAGACGCCGCTATCCGTTTTGGAAGGATAAACCGACACATACAAGACCGTGCACGATCTCGCGGGCCGGTTCGTCCCGGCGGGCTTGGAAGACGACCTTGTCACGAGGGGGCCCTGCGCTATCGGCGATCGCGCCGTCAACCGGCGGCGACCCGGCCGGAGCGGCTGCGCGACGACATGCCCGTGCTGACGCGCGCGATGCAGAGTCTGCGGCCCGTCCCCATCCCGACCGAACCCGATCCGGTCCACGGCGGACACAACATGAGCCGCGGCGTCGTCCGCCGCGGCTCGATGTAGCCGGCGTTCCGGCCGGCTCAGTGGCTGTGGGTCGCGTCCCACTGCAGGGCCGCCACGATGTCGTTGCGCGCGCGCTGCATGTTCTCGATCGCGCGAACCCGGAATCCGCCGTAGTCTGTCTGGTCGTGCTGCAGCTGGTCGATCATCCCTTCCAGCGCGGCCCGCACGTGCACGAGATTCCGCCCGCTCCCGACCTCGCCGCGCGCCGGCGGCACCTGCGCCATCGCCGCGCCCGCCGCCGCGAACGTCGCGGCCGCCGCGCCTGCCCCCGCGAGAAACTCTTTCCGCGTCACGATTCGCCACCTCCCAGTGGTTCCCGCACCGCTCGCTGTACCGGATATAGCGCGCGCCCGACGCGCTCAGTTCCCGGCGGCGGCGGGATCTTCCGGGGGTCGACTCAGCGGCTTAGCGTCGACGAGCCGCGGCCGCGGCGGGGAGCGCCTCGGGCAACTCGACCGGCACCGGCTCATCGGGCGCGGGCGCGAGGGTCTCCCGCAGCGCCTTCGCCAGCGCCGCGGCGGGCGGCGCGAGGAACATGCCCATCAGCCCGAACAGCGCGTTGCCGACCAGCAGCGCAAGCAGGATGGTGACCGCGTGCAGCCGCAGTTCGTGGCCGATGATTTTCGGCAGGATGATTTTGGTCTCGGCGAGCTGCACGATGGTGAAGAAGGTCAGCACGGTCAGCGCCGTCGCCGGCGACTGCAGCGCGGCGATGCCGACGATCGGGATGGCGCCCAACACCGGGCCAATGATTGGAATCGCGCGCGTCAGGCCGGCGAAGATGCCGAGCAGCAGCGGATAGCGCACGCCCAGAATCGTCAGGCCGAGCGTGATCGCCGTGCCCGCGATCAGCATCAGGATCAGTTGCGCGCGAACGTAGCCGGCTACAATGCGGTCCGCCCGGCGGCCGGCGAGCAGCACGATCCGCCGCGCGCCGGAGGGCAGAAAGCCGAGCAGCTCGTCGCGCAAGACCGGCAGGTCCAGCAGAAAGTAAAATGCGAGGATGGGAATCAGCAGCACTTCGAAGCCCTTGGAGATCCAGCGCGCGGTACCGCGCAGCGCGCCCGTCGCGGCGCCGAGCGCGATCATTTCCGCTTGATCGAGGGCCCGCTCCACCTGTGGTACGAGCGGCGCCGGGAGGCTCCGGCGGAGCCCATGCTGCAGCTGCGTCAGCGCCGCGCCCACCTGGTCGCGGTACTGCTCGACGTTCTGCGCAAAGTGCCGAGTTTCGGTGGCGAGCGGCCGCATCGCCAGCCGGACGACAAGGCCCAGCGCCAGGGCCGCCGCCACGAACACCGCGAGAACCGCAACGAGGCGCGGCACGGGCCGGCCCCACAGCCGCAGCCGGCCGGCGCGCTCCACGAACGGCATCAATGCATAGGCCAGCATCGCGCCGAGCGCGACCGTCACCAGGACGAATCGCAGACGCCACAGGATGAATGCGACGGCCGCGGCGACGACGGCCATCATCGTCGCCTTGGCCCACCGATCGAGCGTGCTTATCCGACCGCCCCCCAACGGCTTCGCCCAGCGGAAGTCGGCGTAAGTAGTTCGAAACGCCGACGCCGCCCCCTGCCATTGTGCCCTACGTCGCTTCGACCCGGACCCACAGCCCGGCGGCGACCCCGCCGCGAGGGCCCTCGCCTCCCCGGCGCGACGGCACGGGCGCCGGCGAGGCGGCGTCGCGCAGGATCGCAGCCATGGTTTCCAGGCCGTCCACGAGCCGGGGGCCCGAGCGGCTGAAGAACGCCCCGCCGTCGGTCGCGTACACGCGGCCCGCGGCCACCGCGGGCAGCGCCCGCCACGCCGGCCGCTCTGCGATCGTGCGCAACTCCGCGCGCGTCCGCGCGATGTCGAAGCCGCAGACGGTCAGCACAACGACCTCGGGCGCGGCCGCCGCGATCTCGTCCCACGCGACGCGAAACGAGGGACGGCCGGGTCGGCCGACGACCTCGCGGCCGCCCGCGAACTCGACGAGTTCGGGCATCCAGTGCCCGCTGCAGAACGGCGGATCCAGCCATTCCATGCAGAAGACACGAGGCGCGGCGGCGGCCCGTCCCGCGTCGCGCCCCGCGTGCGCCACCTCGGCGACGCGCGCCCGGAGCGACGCAAGGAGCCGGCGGGCCTCGGGGGCGCGCCCGGCCGCGGCCCCAACCCGCGCGATGTCGCCGAAGACATCCTCGAGCGTGTGCGGGTGAAGCCGCAGGACACGCGGCGGTCCGGGAAGCCCGGCCACGACGGCTTCGACATCAAGGCTCGGCAGGGCGCAAACGTCGCATAGGTCCTGCGTCACGATCAGATCCGGCCGCGCCGCGGCGAGCGCATCCACGTCGAGCCGATACAAACTGTCGCCGCGGCGCAGCGCGGCTTCAACCGCCGCGTCGATCGCCGCGCTGCCGAGCGAGGAGTCGACGCGGGGCCGGACCACCACCGGGCGGCCGCGGACCTCCGGCGGGTAATCGCACTCGTGGGTGACGGCCACGATGTCGCCGGCGAGGCCCAGGGCGGCGACGATCTCCGTGGCGCTCGGCAGCAGGGTCGCAATGCGCATAGGGAGACCGATTTCGCGATTGAATGGGGAAAGCCTAGTCAGAGAACCGGCGGCGCCGCGAGCGCCCGCGCGGCGTTACGGAGCCGTTGCAGCCCGGCAGGATACTTGGAACGGAACTGCGGAGGACGCATCGTGGCGGCAGAGGGCGCGTGGGCGCGAATCTAAGGGAACCGGCCGCCGGACCCGTCCCGGAGTTGATGGACGATCCGGCGTGTCCCGAGGCGCTGATGCGTCCGAATCTCGCCGCGCTCGGACGCATCAACCGGCTTACGGGCGCGGTGCATCTCGTGTGCGATTATCTCGACCGCCTGCTGCCGGCGTGGCGACGTTCCCGCACGCTCGGCGCGCCACTCGCGCTCCTCGACGTCGCGACCGGCGGCGCGGACATTCCGCGTGCCGTAGTCCGGTGGGCCGGGCGGCGCGGCGTTCCGGTGCGGATCGCCGCCGTCGACCGGCATCCGGCAACGGCGCGCCTGGCCGCGGAGGCGTCCGCCCAATTCCCGGCGATCGAGGTGGTCCGGGCCGACGCGCGCGCGCTGCCGTTCCGCGACGGCGCGTTCGACGCCTGCCTTTGCACGATCTCGCTGCACCATCTCGAGCCGGAGGAGCGGCCGGCGCTGCTGCGGCGACTCGACCGGCTCGGGCGCCTCGGTTTCTTTGTCGTCGACCTCGTTCGCTCACCCGCCGCGCACGCCGGTGTGTGGCTGCTGACGCGGTGCTTCCGCAATCCGCTCATCCGCACCGACGGTCCGCGCTCGGTCGGCCGGGCATATTCGTGGGCGCAGTACCAAACCCTGACCGCGACGGCCGGAATCCCGAAACTCACGGTGCGCCGCGTGCCGGGCTTCCGGGCGGTGCTGGAACGGCTCGGGTGACGGCGCCCGTCGACGTGGCCGTCGTCGGCGGCGGGCCCGCCGGCAGTGCGACCGCGGCGCTGCTCGCGCGGCGCGGCTGCCGGGTCCTCCTCGTCGACCGCGCCGTGTTCCCGCGCGCCAAGCCGTGCGGCGACTATTTGAATCCGGGCTGCGACGAACTCTTCGACCGCATGGGCGTTCGCGCGGACGTGCGGCGGGCGGCCGCGCCGGTGCGCGGCATGCGGCTCGTGACGGCCGACGGCGAAGACGCGCCGCTCGCCTTTCCCCGGCGGAACGGCTGGGCGCTGCGCCGGGCGGTCCTCGATCAGTTGCTGCTCGATCACGCCGGGCGCGCGGGGGCGACGATCCACGACGCCACGCGCCTCACCGCGATAGAATCCGGACGCCGGAACATCCGCATCGTCGTCGAGCGCGGCGGTCGGCAAGAGTCGTACGCGACGCGGCTCCTCGTCGGCGCGGACGGCCTGCGCTCGACGGTGGCGCGAGTCGCCGGAATGGGCGTTCCGGTCCGGCACGGTCGCTACACCGTCGGAGCGTATCTCGGGGGTCTCGCGCCGGTGGATGGCGGCCCTGAGCGCGCGACCCCCGAAACGCGGGCATGGGGCGAGATTCACCTGCGGCAGGACGGGTACTGCGGCGTCGCGCATCTCGCGAACGGCCTCGCCAACGTGACGATCGCGGTCCGCCGCGATGCCGTGCGTGCTTGGCACGGCGATCTGGAGGCGGGCTACCGATCGTGGCTGCGCGGCTGCCCGGGGCTCCGCGACCGGCTTCACCGCGCCGAGCGGGTCGGTCCACTGATCACCGTCGGGCCGCTCGGATACTACCGCCGGCGCGCCGCGCGCGGCCGCATCTTACTGGTGGGCGACGCCGCGGCCCATCTCGACCCGATGACCGGCCAGGGCGTGTACCTCGCGCTCCGGGGCGCGGAGATGTGCGCGGCGGCCGCCGCCGAGGCCCTCGATCGCGCCGGCGTCCCCTCGCCCTGGGCCTACACGCTCGCGCGGGCGCGCGCGTTCGGACCCGTCTTCACCGCCGCCCGGCTCGTCCAAGTGCTCGCCTTCCGTCCGGCGGTCGTTCGCCGCGCCGCGGCGCAGGTGACGCGCGACCCAGACCTCGGACGCCGGCTCATCGGCGTGATCGGCAACACGGACGGCGTAGGCGGCGTGCTGCATCCGGCGGTGCTGCCGCGCTTCCTGGGGTGGACGTAGGTGCACACCGAGACCGCGGTGCGGATTCGGGGGTCGGTCGAGACGATTTTCCGCTACGCCGCGCACGTGGAGAGCTGGCCCCGGATTCTCCCGCACTACCGCGCCGTCCGGGTGGTCGCATCCGAGGGGGACACGCGGGTCGTCGAGATGAAGGCGCGCCGCGGTTGGATCCCGATCTGGTGGTGGGCGCGTCAGCGCGTGGAACCGGCACCGCCGCGTATCCGCTTCACGCACGTCCGCGGGGTGACCCGCGGGATGGAGGTCGAGTGGCGGTTCGAGCCGGCGGCCGGCGGCGACGTCGCGGTGTCGATCGTGCACGATCTGGATCTGCGCTGGCCGCTCGTCGGGCGCGCCGTCGCGCGGGCGATCATCGGCCCGCTGTTCATCGAACCGACCGCGAGGACCACGCTCAGGCACATCAAGCGACTGGTCGAGGCGGAGGGGTCTCCGGATACCGTTTCGTGACACGCCTGGGGAAAAGCGTGCCGGAACGGAACCGAGGTGATCGGGATGTACGAAACCTATCCCAGACGCGTCGTGTCGGTGACGGTGCCGTGGCCGGTCGCGGCCGCGGCGGTCTTTGCGCTGCTCGCCGCGCTCCTTGTGGGCGGGGTCTCTCTGCTCGTTCAAGTCCACGAGATGTCCGCGCAGCTGGCGGACCTCACCACGCGGCTGAACGCTCTGCCGGCGATGAACGGCAAGCTCGACACTCTGACGACGATGGACCGGACCCTTACGGAAGTCAACGGCAAGCTCGACACGACCAACGTGCTGCTGCGGACGTCCAACGCGAAATTGTCGGCGGCGCTCGTCGAGGCGAACAGGACGAGCCGGAGCGTCGACAAGATGCAGGACCGCCTCGGGGCGATGACCCGCACGCTCGACGCCCTGAGCGGGCCGCTGCAGACGATGCAGGCGGCGCTCGGCGCGATGCAGGCCGACATCGGCCGCATGACCCAGAAGATCGTCCGCGCCAAGCTGCTGTTTTGAGGGCGGCGGTGCAACCCAGCGGGGGTGAATCGTGACGGATACGAGACGCCAGGTCGTCGTAACCGGCATCGGCGCGATCACGCCCATCGGATCCGGCGCCGGCGGCCTATATGAAGGGCTGCGGCGCGAACGCTCCGCGATCGGCCCGATCACGCGGTTCGACGCGACGCCGTTCAGCAGCCGCGTCGCGGGCGAAGTCGCGGAGTTCGACCCCGCCGCGTTCATCGACGCGCGCCGCCTGCGGCGTCTCGACCGGTACGCGCAGTTCGCGGTCGTGAGCGCGCGTATGGCGATCGACGACGCCGGCCTGCGGCTGGAAGACGAGGATCGCGACGCGATCGGCTGCTTCGTCGGGTCCGCGCTCGGCGGCGCGGTCTTCGCCGAAGAGCAGCACGCGATCTTCCTGAATCAGGGCGTCCGCCGGATCCGGCCGACGCTCGCGCTGTCGGTGTTCTGCGGGGCCGCTTCGTGCAACGTCGCGATCGAGTACGACCTTCGCGGGCCGTCCAGCGCGAACTCCGACAGCTGCTCGAGCGGCGCGATCGCGATCGGACAGGCGTTCCGGACGGTCCGCGACGGTTACGCGGACGTGATGCTCGCGGGGGGCGTGGAGGTGCCGCTCGCGCCGCTGACGTTCGGCGCCTTCGACATCATTCGGGCGATGTCCACGCACAACGAAGAGCCCGCGCGCGCCTGCCGGCCGTTCGACCGCACGCGCAACGGGTTCGTGATGGCCGAGGGTGCGGCGCTGCTCGTCCTCGAAGAGCGGGACCACGCGCGCCGCCGCGGCGCGCGCATCTACGGCACGGTGCTCGGCTTCGGCGCGTCGAACGACGCCCACCACATGACGGCGCCGCTCCCCTCCGGCACCCAGGCCGCCCGCGCGATGCGGCTGGCGCTCGCGGAAGCCGGAATCGCCGCGGAAGACGTCGACTACGTCAACGCGCATGCCAGCGGCACTCCGCTCAACGATACGACGGAGACACTCGCGATCAAACAGGTCCTCGGCGCGCACGCCTACCGGATACCGGTCAGCGCGACCAAGGCGATGCACGGACACGCACTCGGCGCGACCGGGGCGATCGAGGCGGCGAGCTGCTTCCTCAGCCTGCTCCATCGTTACGTTCCGCCCACGCTGAACCTGGAGGATCCGGACGAGGGCTGCGATCTCGACTACGTACGCGGCGCCGGCCGCACGATGCCGGTGCGTCACATCTTGAGCAACTCGTTCGGGTTCGGCGGGATCAACGCGGCCCTCGTGTTCGGCCAGGCCTGACCGCGGACCCAGGCCCCCGGCGCGCGCGTCGCGAATGAGGACCCCGAGGTGAGACCATGGTGAAACGGGCGTTCGGGGCGCTCGCGGCCGCGGCGGTGCTCGCCGCCGGCGGCGCCGTTCCGGCCGGCGCCCAGGCCACGTGCCGCCAGATCCTGATCGCGACTACGCGCACGTCGAGCCCGATCACGGTCACGCCGCTCGATGCGATCGCGTTTCCCGTGCCCCTCGTGCCGGCCGCCGCGACGGTGACCCGGCAGATCACCGTCTGTCCGCCCGGCGCGACGCTGCCCCTGGTGACGCCGCCTGCCCCCTTCGTAATCGGTGTGCCGGTCGTCGGAACGCCGGAGTTCGAGGTGCCGATCGTCGGCCCGGTCGTGTTGCCGGTTATCCAACCCGGCACCGGAACGACGGCACCGGCCCCTCCGGTCGCTGCGCCGCCGGCCGTTCCGCTCGTGACCGGCGCCGTACCGAACGATACGGTCGCAGGACTCGCCGCGCAGGCGGCGCGCTTCGACCGGACGGTCGTGACCGTCACGGGGACGGCGGCAGCGGTCCAACAGACGGCCGACGCGCAGGGCTCGCCCCTCACGGTGTTCCGGCTCGAGGCCGGGGGCCGGTCGGTCGGAGTGGTCGCGTGGGGCCGCTCGACGGTGCGGGAGGGTGAGCGCGTCCGCGTGAGCGGACCCTTCTACCTCTCGACGCCGTTTGCCGGTCCGTCGGGAGCACCCTGGCACGACGTGATCGAGGCGGACCTGCTGGAGCGCTGAGCCGCCGGCCCATCGGGTGGCGCGCCGCCGGCGGGACGGCGCACCGCCGTGTTTACCGCCGCTCGTCGATGACCCGGCGGAGCTTGCCGCCTTCGCTGCGCGGCAGGGTTCCCGGCCCTTGCAGCGTGATGCGCGCGGCGATGCCGCAGACACCCCGCAGCCGTCCGGCGATCCGCTCCCTCAGGTCGTCCGCCCCGCCGGCGTCCCCCCCGAGAGGGCCGAGCGCGTCCGCGGCGCCGGATGCGACCTCGACCCGCACCTCGAGCGCGTCCAGTGTCCGCTCCCGTGTCACGACGAGCTGGTAGTGCGGGGACAGCTCCGGAAACTGGACCACCACCGCTTCCACCTGCGACGGAAAGACGTTGATGCCGCGAATGATCAGCATGTCGTCGGTCCGCCCGACGACGAGGGACATCCGGACGAGCGTGCGCCCGCAGACGCACGGCGCGGGATCGAGCGACGCGAGGTCGCCGCTGCGGTAGCGGAGCACCGGCAGCGCTTCTTTCGTGAGCGTCGTAAATACCAGCTCTCCGACTTCGCCGGGCCGCACCGGCTCGCCGGTCTGCGGGTCCACCGCCTCGACGAGGAAGTGGTCCTCGAAAATGTGCGAGCCGTGCTGCGCCTCGACGCACTCGTTGCTCACGCCGGGGCCGATCACTTCGCTGAGGCCGTAGATGTTGACCGCCTTGAGCGGCAGCGCGCGCTCGATCTCGCGGCGCATCGCCTCCGTCCACGGCTCCGCGCCCAGCACCGCGGACCGCAGCGCCAGGCTCCGCGGATCGATGCCGCGCGCCGCGGCCGCCTCCGCGAGCGTCAGCATGTAAGACGGGGTGCACGCGATCACGCGCGGCTGGAAATCTTGGAGCAGCAGCAACTGCCGCTCGGTGTTGCCGCCCGACACCGGCACGACGACCATGCCCAGCAGTTCGGCGCCGTAGTGCATGCCCAGCCCGCCGGTGAAGAGGCCATACCCGTACGCGTTGTGAAACACGTCGCCCGGCCGCGCCCCGCTCGCCGCGAGCGACCGCGCGCAGACCTCCGCCCACATCCCGAGGTCGGCCCGCGTGTAGCCCACCACGGTCGGCTTTCCCGTCGTGCCGGACGAGGCGTGCAGGCGCACCACCTGCTCGAGGGGCACCGCGAACAGCCCGAACGGATAGTGATCCCGCAGATCGGACTTCCGCATGAACGGGAGCCGACGCAGGTCGTCGAGCGACCGGATCTGCTCCGGGCGGACGCCGGCGCGGTCCAGCGTTGCGCGGTAGAACGGCACCCGCGCGTGGGCGCGGGCGACGAGATCGGCGAGGCGCCGGCGCTGCAGCGCCTCCAGATCGGGACGGGGCATCGTCTCAGCGGTCCGGTTCCAGATCATCCCGCGACCTCCCTTATCTCGCCGCTTCCGGGTCCGGCGCGGCGCGGCAGCCCGAGCGCCGCCGCGAACGTGGTGGCCGCGCCGGCGAACGCCGGCAGAAAGGCCGCCGCCGGCAGGCGCGTGACGTCCCACGCGACGCCGCCGAGAAGCGGCAGCAGAAACGAGTACGCGTAGCCGGAGGCGAACATACCGGCCGACACGTGATGCACCTCCGCGGCTTCCGCGACGAGCGGCGGCAGCGCCATCGACAGCACGAGCCCGAAGGCGCAGCAAAAGCCGATCACCCCGGCAGCCGGCACCCACAGGGAGGGCGGCGCCGCCAGGAACAGGGCGAGACTCAACGCAATCGCAGCCGGCACGACGAGGAGCGGCGCGCGGCGTCCTGTGATCGCGCGCGCGACAACCAGTGCGATCGCCGACGCCGGCAACTGGCCGGCGTTCAGCGCCGCGAGGCACGGGCCGATGAGGTCGGCGCGGCCGGCGGTCCGCAGGTAGTCCGGGATGAAGGCGTTGCTGCCGAAGTACGCGGTCCCGACGCCGCCGAGGATGAGGCCGAGCCGCCAGGTCTCCGGACGCCCCCAGTCGGGCCACCAGCGTGCCTCCGGGCCGACCGCGGCGTCCGGCAGTCGCCCCCCGAACCCCAGCACCAACCCGGCGGTCAAGAGCGGCAGCACCGACCACACCGCGAGCGCGGCCGGCCAATTTCCACGAACCACCGGCAGGACGAGCGGCAGCGTGAGCGCCGCGCTCAGAGTCTCCCCGACCAGCAGGCCGTTCACGTAGAGCGCGGTCGCGAAGCCGACGCGGTCGGGACACCACCGCGCGACCAGCGCCGGGACCGCGGGCTGCATCACGGCGATGCCGGCTCCCATGACGAGCGTCATCGCGAACAGCGTCACGACGGACGGGCCGACGCCGCGCAGCGCCGCCGAAACCGCGACGATGACGAGGCCCGCGATCGCCGCCCGACGCGCCCCCGCGCGTGCGATCAGCAGCGACCCGGGCACGGCCGCGGCGGCCATCATCAAGGCGGGCAGAGTGGTCAACGCGCCGACCGCCGCTTCGCTCAAACCGAGGTCGCGATGGATCAAGATGAGCAGCGGCGGCAGCGCCAGCATCGTTACCCGCAGGTCGACACCGGCCAGCCACAGCACGGCCAGGCGGGTGGGAGTCGATCGCTCCGTGTCGGTGCCGGACGTCACCAGGGATCGGAGTAGCGCTCTTCCTTCCAGGGGTCGCCGCGGATGTGGTAGCCGTTCTGCTCCCAGAAGCCGGGGCGCTCCTCGCGCATGAACTCGAGTCCTCGGACCCACTTCGCGCTCTTCCAAAAATACAGCCGCGGCACGACGAGGCGGCACGGCCCGCCGTGCTCGGGCGGGAGCGGCCGCCCGTCGTGGGTGAAGGCAAACAGCACGTCCTCCTGCGTGAGGTCGTCGAGCCGGAGGTTCGTCGCATAGCCGCCGTACGAGTGGACCATGACGAAGGCGGTCCCGGGGCGCGGATGCGCCCGGGCGACGACCTCGGACGCCGGCACGCCCTCAAAGAGGTTGTCGTAACGCGACCACGCGGTCACGCAGTGGATGTCGGCGCGGGCGCTCCGGCGGGGTAGCGCGATGAACTCGTCCCAGGTCCAGCCGGCCGGCGTCTCGACCTCGCCCTCCACCGTGAACATCCACTTGGCCGTGTCGATCTTGGGAATGCCGCCGTAATGGAGGACCGGCCACTTCTCCGTGAGGGTCTGGCCGGGCGGCAGCCGGGACGCGTCCATAGCGGCATTTCTTCGGCCCGGGGCGGCGGCGCCCCTCGAACCCCGAAAAGCGAAGACGGCGGCCGCCCGGCCGCCGTCTCTCATGCCGCGAACCCGCGGCGTTTACGGCTTGGTGGGACCGGCGCCGTCGACCGGCGCCGTCGACGGCAGCACGGGGTTCCGCGCGGCCGAGCCGGTGCGGTCGAACCACGGCGGCGTTGCCGCGCCGAGCGACTCGAGCGTGTCCGGCAGAAGGAACGCGCCCTGCCCGTGCAGACCGGCCTGCAGCTCGTGAATCAGCGACGGCTGCTCGGCGAGCTGCGGCACGGACACCCGCCGTTCGAGCGAGAGGGCCGCGGCAACGCCCACGGCCTGGCCTTCTTCCATCGTCGTCGGGATAACGCGGCACGACGCCGCGGCGGCGTACGTCGCGGAGATCGACCGGCTCGCCATCAAGAGATTCGCCGTGCCGTACGGCACCAGCGAGCGGAACGGGATCGTGTACACGAACCGCTTCGGCGCGTACGGATTGAACTCGCCCATCTTGTACGGATGGATGTCGATGGGGTAACTCGCAACGCCGACCGCGTCCCAAAACACCCGGCTGTTTACGATGTCGTTCGCCGTCAGCACATACAGCCCGCGGACGTGGCGCGTTTCGCGGATGTAGAGGTAGTCGGCGGTCCGGACCAGATCCGCCTTCGCGAAGCCGGGCGCCGTCTCACGCAGGAACTCCATCAGGGTCGGCAGCTCGACCTTCGCCCGCCGCATGCCGTCCGCGACCGAGGCCGGATCGGTGCCGTCCACGCCGAAGACGAGGAGCCCGTTGATCAGCACTGTGTGATTGTTCTGGAGCCCGATGTTGAGGTCGTAGATCGCGACGTTGGGCTCCACCGGCTTGTACATCCGCATGATCGGCCCGTAGCCCCAGACGTTGCCCTGGTAGACGCCGCCGCGCCGCATGTGCTGCTCGCGCACACCCGTCACGTAGTTGGTGACCTGATGCCAGTTGACGTCCTTGACCTCGAACACGAGCGTCGCCGACATCATCGCGCGGTCGATGCCCGAATCCTCTCGGCCGATCGTAAACGGCGCCCCGGCCATCGCCGCGATGTCGCCGTCGTCGGTCGCGTCGATCACGCGCTTCGCGCACACGGTCTGACGCTGTCCGCTCTTCGTGTCGTCGAATATGACGGCGGTCACCCACGGGCCGCTCATCAAGACCTCGACCGGCCTGCGGTGCAGCCGCAGCGTAATCAGCGGCTCCCGCTTGACCTCGTCCATAAAGACGCGCTTGGCAGTTTCGACGTCGAAGGTCATGCCGAGCTGTTTGTAGACGTCGGAGAATACGCCGCGCGCGAGATGCTCGCCCGTGAGGCCGAAGTCCATGTCGAGCATGTTCAGCATCGCGCCGGTGAGGTCGCCGCCGAGGTACGGCCGCGCTTCGGTCTCGTACACGGCCGTCCCGGTCCGGGCCGCCGCGACGGCCGCCGCCACGCCGGCGGGCGTGCCGCCGACCACGAGGAGCGGCGTCCGCACGTCGCAGGCATCCGTCACCACGCCGGCCGCGACCGGTGCCGCGGGGCCCATCGACAGCGGAGCCGCCACGCAAAACGCGAGCACGGAAGCCGCGAACACGCGGACTCCGCGCCGCACCGGCATCGACCTCCCAAGATTCATGCGTCCCCCCGACGCCACGGCGTCCAGTGCGCCATAGCGACCTCTCGTACCGCTTAATACGCCATTATAACAATGACGGTTCGCTCCGCAATAGTGTGAGGACCCGAGACGCGCGGCGCGGATACCGCCCCGGGCGAGTCCCCTCCCGTCTGAAGCACTCCCAAGCGGAGAACCCCGGCCGGGCCGGCGCAGCGCGGCAGGGCTGTCGCCGCCTCGGACACTATCAGTCTTCCCTTTTCCGCCAAACGTGTGAACGTTCTATAGAAAGGGCACGGCCCGGACGGCGCGGGGCGGCCGGGGGCGCTACCCGCTCGAGCGGACCGGTTGGGCGGTCTTGGCCGGCGGCCGGATGAAAATGCGGCAGAGGACGATGCTGAACTCGTAGAGCATGGCCATCGGGACGGCGACCAGCATCATCGTGACCGGACTCCAATCCGGCGTCCCGAACACGGCAATTGCCGCGATGATCATGTAGGCGATGCGCCACTCCCGCCTCAGCGTCTGGGGCGTGACCAACCCCAGCATCGCGAGCGACAGGATGACGAGGGGGGTCTCGAACGTCCCCCCCACGATCAGCAGAAAGAACAACACATACGAGATGTAGGCGTTCGCGGTAAGCAGCACCTGAAATTGGCTGCCGGCCTGCGCGAGCAGCCAGTGCGTGCTGATGGGCAGGACGAAGAGGTACCCGAAGACGAGCCCGATCGCGAACAGCACGCCGGCGAGCAGGGCGAGCGGAATGGTCTTGCGCCGCTCGTTGTCCGTCAGCGCCGGCGAGATGAACGCGTACACCTGGTACATGATCCACGGCATGCTGACGGCGAGCCCGAACAGGAACGCGATCTTGACCTTGACGAGAAACGGCTCCAGCACCGTGAGCGTGGTAAGCTTCATGTGCCCGGTCGGCCGCAGCAGCAGCGCGAGCAGCGGATCGACGAAGATGAAGCCGACCAGCGTCGCCACCAGGAGGCCGATGATCGACCGGGTCAGCCGGACGCGCAGCTCCTCGAGGTGCTCGATGAGCGTCATCGGCCGGTCGCGCGGGGTGTCGGAACGTTCGTCCGTCACGGCCTGCATTGATTCGTCAAGCCCGCGTCCGCGACCCTGTGTCGGCTATTGCGCGTCGCGCGCGAGCTCGGAGACCGTGACGAGGGCGTAGCCGCGCCGCCGCAGCTCGACGAGGATCGACGGCAGCGCCCGCACGGTGTTGAGCGTCGTGCTGTGCAGCAGGATGATCGCGCCCGGTTCGGCGCGGGCCAGCACGCGGTCGATCACAATGCGGTACGCCGGCAGCGCCCAGTCGCCGGAGTTCGACGTCCACATCGCGATGCCGAGCCGGTGCCCCCGGGCGTCCGCCGCGACGCCGGCGGTATAGTCGCCGCCGGGCGGCCGGAACCACTCCGCCGGCCGGCCGGCCGCGCGGTCGATCACGGCGGCGGCGGCCGCGATCTCGCTGTCGGCGACGAGGGCGGGCAGGGTCGTCATGTTGGGATGGTGGAACGTGTGATTGCCCACTTCGTCGCCTTCGGCGACCATTTCGGCGACCACGTACGGATAGGCGCGCGCGTGCTGCCCGATGACGAAGAACGTGGCATGCGCGTGGTACCGGCGCAGCACCGCCAGCAGGAGCGGCGTCGTCAGCGGACTCGGACCGTCGTCGAAGGTCAGCGCGATCTCGCGCCGGCGCGGGTTGCCGCGCCACAGCATGCCGCGGCTCTCGGCGCCGAAAAGCAGACCCTGCAGCCGCACCTTGGCATCGACGATCTGCTGGAGCAGCGTGCCCTGGAACCGTTCGGCCGCTTCATACGTGCGGTCGCCCGGAAGCACCGGCGCCCGCGCGCCGGCCGGCAGGTGCGGATCGTGCGCGACGGGCAAATGCGGGACCACCGCCCCTTCCAGTAGTTCGGGCGCGAGCCAGACGTGTCCGGCCGCCTCGAGCGCCGCGCGCGGATCGCCGCCGGGAGGCAGCGCGAGCAGGCGCGCGGAGGAAAGGGCCGCGGTGAAGGTCGCGTCGGTGCGGCGTCCGTCGAAGCGTCCCGCCAGGTGATAGTAGCCGCTGAGCGTGATCCGGTCGACCCGGGGGTCAGCCTGGGCGGCCACGGCCGCGAGCGCCCGCGCGGTGCCGGCGGCCTCCCGCGCCATGGCGCCGGACGCCCCGGTACGGTCCATTCCGTAGACGAACCAGATCCAGGCCAGCCGCGCGAGCCGGCCGTCGGGCAGCTTGGTCACCCCGTCGCTCGCCACCGTCACCTTGACCACGACCGGCATAAGGCCCTGGTCGACGAACGCCTGCCAGATGGGTGTTTCTTCGGCGTGGATGCCGGGCCCGATGGGGTGGGTGTTGTTCGTGATGTAGGGCGAGACGGGCACGGGTGGAACATCGGGCCAGCCGGACGGTGGCTGAGCCTTCGCCGGCAGCGCGGCCTCCGCGACGGCCGGAGCGAGCGCCGCGCGAAGCCAGCACGTGGCGCGCCCCACCCACGACGGGGCCCCGTTCTCGACACGTGCGGCGGTGCCGCCCAGCCGGAGCGGTGTATCCGACGAGCCGGCCGGCGGCACCGACCTGCCGACCCGCACGAGCTCGACGGACGCGACGTCGCCGACGAGCGTCATCGAGATGCCGTTGGCGTTCCAGTGCACGACGGTCGCAAGGCCGCGCGCCTGCACCGTGCCCTCGAACGGGCCGATGCGCACCGGCTGTCCGCCGGCCCCCCCCATCTGCGCCCCGCGGCTCTCGAACAGCCTGATGGTCGCGACGCCGTCGGAGAACACGAACGTCGCCGTCGGCGTGCCCTGAATCGTCGCGACGTTCGACCGGATGAACTGGTAACCGGGCGGCAGATACGCGGGCAGCTGCGGAATGAAGCCGACCCGCCGCGAGATCTCTTCGATCGTGAGTCCGGCGCGGGGGGCCGCCTGCGACGGACGCGTCTGGACGTGAGCGCCCGCCGGCGGCGAGACGATGAACAGACCCGCCGACAGCACGGGGTTGAGCTGTACGCTCAGGAACGCGGAAGTCTCCCGCAGCGCGCCGGCCGGGCCGTAGCTCTCCAGGCGCAGAATCAGGCGCGTCTCTACGTCGAGCCACAGCGTGAAGCGGGGCCGGCCGGGCAGGCGGCCCTGGATGTCGACGATGCGCGCGGGCCGGCCCGCGACGCGCTCCGCGCCGGCGAACCGGACGTCGTAGTTCGCGGCGAGTTGCGGCAGAAACTGGCGGATCAGAGCGTCCTCGTCGGTCTGCGGCGCCTGGCCTTCGATGTACCGCCCGCGGCCCGGCACGAACTCGGTCTGCCGCCCGCCGTTGATCACGACGATCCGCTCGGGCTGATCGCCGGCCGCGAGGTAATCCAGCCGCGTCCGGTCCGGCGCCTGATGGTAGATGCGCACCTCCGACGCGCGCACGGTCTGCGCCCACACGGTCACGGTCTTGGTGCCGGAGTAGCTCACCCTGCGCGGCGCGAGCGCGGCCTCCTGCAGCCAGCGGATCGGCTCAGTCTGGCCGGTCGCGGGGTACCCCGGCGCCGCCAGCGCGGCACGGTCCGAAGCGACGGCGGCTAGAAGCGCGCAAACCGCGAGGAATGCGATCCGCCTTTGATGGCACGATGGCCGCCGAGTCCGCCGGCAGGCGGTCCGGCGGCGGCGAAGGCGGAGGATCATCTTACCTCTGGACAGTCGACTCCGGGAGGGCCGTATGGGCGATAACGGTTCGGGTCACGTCGTCCGTCAGGCGATCGGACGAGGTCAGCAGATAGTCACGCACGTACGCATCCGGATCGAACGTCGTCCCACGCGGAGCGAACAGCCCCGACACCCAGCCCCCCGGCAATCCGATCACGACCAGCATCGTCGCCGCCGCCAGCGCCACCCGCAGCGGCCGCGCCACGGGCCGCGGCAGTACCGCCCACGCCGCAGCCCACGGTGACGGCCGGCGGGCTGCCTCGCGGGTGAGCCGCCAATGGATCCGGTCGGCCAGTCCCGCGGGCACCGCCGGTTCCGGCAGCTCCCGTAGAAGGCCGCGCAGACTCCGCAGCTCCTCGTACGCCCGGCCGCACGTCCCGCATACCTCGAGGTGCGCCTGCACGTGCTCCAGATCGGAGGCCGGCAGGGCGCCGTCGAGATACGCCGAGAGGTGGTCGGCAACGTGCAGGTCCTTCACCCTTCCCCTCCCCTGAGGTATGGCCGCAGCGCCGTGCGAAGTGCTTCGCGGGCCCGATGCAGGCGCGACCGAACGGTGCCCACCGGGCACTCGGCCGCGGCCGCGATTTCATCATACGAGAGTCCCTCGATGTCCGCAAGAACGACGACCGCCCGGAACTCCGGCGGCAGGCTCTCGAGCGCCGCCTGAATCGGCCCGTCGAGATCCTTGATCTCGGTGAGATGTTGCGGATCGGACGCGGTGTCGCCGAGCCGCGCGAGGAGCGGATCACCCTCCGGCGAGGCGGGCGCGTCGAACGACACCTCGGGCCGGCGGCCGCGGTGCCGGATCCAATCGATGTGGGTACGGTGCATGATCCGGTAGACCCACCGATCGAAGTACGTGCCGGGCTGGTACCGGTCGAACGCGCGAAACGCCTCCGCCACGGCCTCCTGCATCAGGTCTTCCGCGTCGTCCGCGTTGCCCGCGAGGCGGTAGGCCACGCGGTAGATACTGCGCAGGTGGCGGTTGAGCAGCTCCTCAAACGCCGCCAGGCGGTGCGCGCCGGTCTCCGCGGCCTGCGCCCCCGCGTTGAGTACGCTCAGCGCTGATACGGCTTCCGTCACGTCCGACCCCCGGGTAACGGCCTCCTTTTCGGAAGCGTTGCCGGCCGGCCGGAAGTTCCCCTCAGACACGGGGGTCTTCGGACCGGGGGGACCTTTGGACGCCCCCGGCCGGGTCCGGCCCGGCTTCGCGAGAGCCCGCCGGGCGGGCCGGCGTCTCCCGGACGTTGATCCGGTTCATCGCCGCCTCCAGCCCGTCGCTGACGACGGCGAGCGCGGCGCCGGCGGCGCGCTCGACGGCTTCGTCGATCACCGTGCGCTCGCCGGGGGCGAACCGCTGAAGGACGAACTCTTCCGCGTCCACGCCGGCCGGCGGACGGCCGATGCCGACCCGAAGGCGCGGGAACGCCTTCGTACCGAGATGCTCGATGATCGACCGGATGCCGTTGTGGCCGCCGGCGCCGTTGGCCGGCCTGAGACGCAACCGGCCGACGGGAAGGTCGAGGTCGTCATAGATAATGAGCAGATTCTCCGGCTTCACGCGGCGGCGCCGGGCGATCTCGGAGACGGCTTGTCCGCTGACGTTCATGTAGGTCTCGGGAATGGCGAGCAGCACCGGGGCCCGGCCGAACTGGGTCCGCGCTGTTCGGGCGAATCCGTCTTCGTTCAATTCCACGCCGAGCTTCTCCGCCACGCGGTCCACCACGTCGCGGCCGAGGTTGTGCCGCGTGCCTCGATACCGCCGCCCCGGATTGCCGAGCCCCACGATGGCGATCATCTCATGCGCTCATGTGCAACCGATGAATTTTCGGCGATAAGCATGAGGGGCGCGGCCCGATCCCACGCCCCTCATGCACCAAACCACGAACGCGCAGCCGAACCGCGTTACTCCTTCTTCTCGGCCTTGGCCGGCTTCGCCTCGGCCTTGGCGGGTTTGGCCTCCGCCTTCGCGCCGCCCTTGGCGGCCTCTTCGGCGGGCGTCTCGCCCTCCGCGGCCGCGCGGCCCACGACCTCGGGCTCCGCCGGCGCTTCGCCTTCCGCCGCCGCCGGCGCAGCCTCCTCTTCGACCGCCGGCGCGGAGACCGCCGCGATCACTTCTTCCGGCGGCGTCAAAATCTCGATGCCCTCTTCGACCTTCAAGTCGCCAACGTGGATCGACCCGCCGACGCGCAGCCCGCTGACGTCGACGGTGAAGCGGTCGGGAATCCGCGTCGGGAGGCACTTGACCTCGATCTCTCGGTGGATTTGCTCGAGTACGCCGCCGCCGGAAGTCACACCCTCGGGGGTGCCGGCGAGCACCACGGGCACGCTCACCTCGATCGCCTCGGTCAGGCTGATCAGATGAAGGTCGATGTGCAGGATCTCGCGGCGGATGTGATCGCGCTGGATTTCCTCGATCATCACGACCTCGGTCTCCGCGTTCCCGTCCTGCGCGATCCTGAGATCGATCAGCGCGTTCCGGCCGGCGGTCTGCAGCGCCGACACGAGCTCCTTACGGCCCACCGACACCGGGCGCGGCGTCCGGCCGCGGCCGTAGACTACCGCCGGCACCTGCCCCTCGCGGCGTGCGCGCTTGGCGCCGCTCTTGCCGGTCGCCGCGCGCACCTGGGCGCTCAGGCTTACCCGTTCCATGACAGGTCCCCTCCAATCCGTTCGGTACGACGGCACATTATAGCACTCAGCGGGGGCGCGGTGCTACGCCGGCACCGGCACGAGCCGGCTGAA
This sequence comes from bacterium, assembly GCA_035691305.1. Classification (NCBI taxonomy): domain Bacteria; species bacterium. Next base: position 104,973 of record DASSJF010000082.1, on the reverse strand, counting down.
CGCGATCGACGCGTCAGTCAGCAGCCGCTCGGCGACGGGATCCGGGTACGGCTCGTCGTAGACGATGCGAATGAGGCCCGCGTTCACAATCATCTTCGCGCACGTCAGGCACGGTTGGTGCGTGCAATAGATCGTGCCGCCGGCGATCGGCACGCCGTGGTACGCGGCCTGCACGATCGCGTTCTGCTCCGCGTGGAGACAGAGGCAGGTGTCGAGCGAGGTGCCGGAGGCGGCCGCCGACGCGCAGCGCGCGCAGCCGCCCTCGCCGCAGTTCGGCAGCCCGCGCGGAGTGTCGTTGTAGCCGGTGCTGAGCACCATACGGTCCTTCACGATGATCGAGCCGACGTGCCGCCGCGTGCACGTCGACCGCGTCGCCGCGAGGTGCGCCAGGCTCATGAAGTACTCGTCCCAGGACGGACGCGCCACTAGCGCAGGGCCTCCACCGGCTCGGGGTAGATCGGGAAGGACGCGCACAGCGCGCGCACCTCGGCCCGGACGCGCGCCCGCACCGCCTCGTCGTCCGGCGCGCTCAGCACGGTATCGATCCAGCCGGCAACGATCCGCATCTCCGCGCCCCGCATGCCGCGCGTCGTCAGCGCCGGCGTACCGATGCGCACGCCGCTCGTCGTCATCGGCTTCTCCGGATCGAACGGGATCATGTTCTTGTTCGCGACGATATGCGCGGCCTCGAGCGCCCGTTCCGCCTTCCGGCCGGTGAGCTTCTTGCTGCGGACGTCGAGCAGGACCATGTGGTTGTCCGTGCCGCCGGAGACGACGTGGTAGCCGCGCCGCAGAAACTCCTCCGCCATCGTGCGCGCGTTCTCCACGATGCGCGCCGCGTAGGTGCGAAACTCTGGGTGCAGCGCTTCTTTGAAGCACACGGCCTTGCCCGCGATCACGTGCATGAGCGGCCCGCCCTGCATGCCGGGGAAGACCGCCTTGTCGATCGCCGCGGCGAGGCGTTCCTTGCAGAGAATCAGGCCGCCGCGCGGTCCGCGCAGCGTCTTGTGCGTGGTCGAGGTGACGATGTCCGCGTACGGCACCGGATCGGGATGGGCCCTGCCGGCCACGAGCCCGGCGAAGTGGGCCATGTCCACCATCATCACGGCGCCGACCTCATCGCAGATCGTCCGGATCTTCGGAAAGTCGAACTGCCGCGGATAGGCCGTCGCGCCGGAGACGACGACCTTGGGCCGGTGTTCGCGCGCAAGCTTCGCCAGTTCGTCGTAGTCGATCAGCTCCGTGTCCGCGCGAACCCCGTAGGGGATGATGCGGTAGAGCTGGCCGGAGAAGTTGACCGGGCTGCCGTGGGTCAGGTGGCCGCCGTGCGCAAGGTTCATCGCGAGCACCGGATCCCCGGGCTTGATCACCGCGAAGTACGCCGCCATATTCGCCTGGGCCCCGGCGTGAGGCTGCACGTTGGCGTGCTCCGCGCCGAAGAGCGCGCGCACGCGGTCGATCGCGAGGCGCTCCACGACGTCCACGTACTCGCAGCCGCCGTAGTAGCGCTTGCCCGGGTACCCCTCGGCGTACTTGTTGGTCAGCACGCTGCCGAGCGCTTCGAGCACCGCGCGGCTGGCGTAGTTCTCGGACGCGACCAGATTGACGTAGTAGCGCTGCCGCTCGACGTCGTTCGCGATGGCCTCGGCGACTTCGGGATCCGTGCGGCGCAGTTCATCCACAGCGCGTCACTCCTTCCAGCCCGAGGATGATCGCTCGGGAGGACGTTCACTCAAGATTCGGTGGGCCGCCGCCTAGGCCTGCGCCGGTTCGGCCAGGGGGCCCGTCACCTCGCGCAGTTCGTCCGCGGACACCCCGCCGGCGCGGACGATCAGCGGCGGCGTACGGGTGATATCGATCACCGTGGACGGATGGCCCCCGGGGCACGCGCCGCCGTCGAGGATCAGGTCCACGTGGCCGCCGAGGTCCATGCCGACCTCGATGGCGGTCACCGGCGCCGAGTTGCCGTGCGTGTTGGCGCTGGTGCCGGTAACGGGCATGCCGAGGGCGCGGCACAACGCGGCCGCGAGGACGGACCCCGGCAGGCGTACGCCGATGGTATCGCCGCCGCCCGCGAGCAGCGGCGGAAGGTGCGGCGCCCGCCGGCAGACGATGGTGAGCGGGCCCGGCCAGAAGCGTTCCGCCAGCCGCAGCGCGATTTCCGGCAGCTCCGGCACGAGCATCCGCCACTGGCCCGTGTCGGCGACAAAGACGGGCAGCGGTTCCGTCTCCGGGCGGCGCTTCGCCGCAAAGACCCGGGCCACCGCCACGCCGTCCAGGGCGCACGCCCCGAGCGCGTAGTATGTGTCGGTCGGAAACGCGACGAGCCCGCCGTCGAGCAGCGCGCGTACCGCCTGGCGCGGCACATCCTGCGAAGCCGGATGGACGCCGATGACCTGCATCGGGCGCGCCGGGTGTCCCCTGATCACGGAGTGTCCCCCGATCCCGCGGGCGCCGCCAGCCGCGTCGAGACGACAACACGATCGAGCCCCGCGTAGTCTTTGACGATCCTCGCCGGAGCGAACCCGCCGCCCGTCGCGATGAGCGCCGCGACCGCGCGAGCCTGGTGCCCTTCGGCGCAGGTCTCGAGCGCCAAGAGGCCGCCCGGCTTGAGATACGACGCCGCCCCCGCGATGATGCGTCGGTGAACGCCCAGGCCGTCCGGGCCGCCGTCGAGCGCGGCCCGCGGCTCGTGGTCGCGAACCTCTCGCGGCAGCGCGTCCACGTCCGCGCTCGGCACGTACGGCGGGTTGGCGCAGAGAGCGTCGGCGCCGGCGGCGGGCACCACCCCGGCGAGCGCGCCGAGGCCGTCGCCGCACCGCCAGGTAACGCGGCCAGCGAGGCCGAGCCGCTCGGCGTTCCCGCGCGCGACGGCGAGCGCGCCGCGCGAAACGTCGGTGGCGACGGCGCGCGCGCCCGGCAGCAGGTGCGTAAGCGCCAGGGCGATCGCTCCGCTCCCCGTGCCCACGTCGACGACGAGCGGAGCCGGACGCGCCGCGAGCGCGGCCGCGACGACCTCCACCAGCCGCTCGGTCTCCGGACGGGGGATCAGGACGCGCGGATCGACGTCGAGCGCGAGTCCGCAGAACTCCCGGCGTCCGACGAGATATGCCGACGGACAACCCGCCGCCCGGCGGGCGATGAGGGCCGCGTACGCGGCCCCGGACGCATCGCCGACCGGCGCGCGGGGACGCAGCAGCGTCTCCTCCCGCGTCAGGCCCGCGGCGTGCCGGAGCAGCAGGTCGGCCTCCACCCACGCGGCGCGCACGTCCAATCCGGCGTCGCGCAGGCGGGCGCGGCCCCAGGCGTGCGCCTCCTCACGCGAGGCGAATTCGCCCGCGACGAGACCCGGCCGCTCCGCGCGCGGGGCGGCCGGCCCGCTCCGATGCGGCGTCATGACCCCGCGGACGCGGCGAGACTTTCGAGGCGGTCCGCGGCGGCGAGCGACTCGATGACATCGTCAAGGTTGCCGTCGAGGACGTCCGGCAGATTGTGCACCGTCTTGCCGATGCGGTGGTCGGTTACTCGGTCCTGAGGGAAGTTGTAGGTGCGGATCTTTTCGCTGCGCTCGCCGGAGCCGACCTGCTTCCGGCGGGCCTCCGCGATCTCAGCGTGCTGCTTCTCGATCGCCTGCTCGAGCAGGTGCGCGCGCAGAATCCGCATCGCCTTCTCGCGATTCTGATGCTGCGACCGCTCGTCCTGACACGCGATCACGAGCCCCGACGGAAGGTGCGTGATGCGGACGGCGGTTTCGACTTTGTTGACGTTCTGGCCGCCGGCGCCGCCGGCGCGGTAGGTGTCGATCTGCAGCTCGTCCGGCCGGATGACGATGTCGACCGCTTCGGCCTCCGGCAGGACGGCGACGGTCGCGGTGGACGTGTGGATCCGGCCGCTGGCTTCGGTCGCGGGGACGCGCTGCACGCGGTGGACGCCGCTCTCGTACTTGAGCCGGCTGTAGGCGCCGCGCCCTTCGATGCCGAGCACGACTTCCTTGAAGCCGCCGAGGCCGGTGGGGTTGCTGGACAGGATCTCGGACCGCCAGCCGCGGCGCTCCGCGTAGCGCCCGTACATGCGCGCGAGGTCGCCGGCGAACAACGCCGCCTCTTCGCCGCCTGTGCCGGCGCGGATCTCGATGATGACGTCGCGTTCGTCGCGGGGGTCGCGCGGGAGCAGAAGCGCTTCGAGTTGCTGTTCGAGCGAGGTGCGCCGCGCGGTGAGCGCCGCGCGTTCAGCCTCTGCGAGCGCCTTCAGTTCGGGATCGGTTTCGGTGCGAAGGAGTTGCTCGGCTTCCTCCAGCTCGCGGCCGACGCGGCGGTACTCGGAGAACGCGTCGACGATCTCGGCGAGGCCGGCGTGCTCCCGAGCGACCCGGCGATACTGCGCCGGGTCGCCGAGCACGGACGGATCGGCCATCGCGCGGGTCAGTTCCTGATAGCGGGACTCCTGCGCGGCGAGCCGTGCGAGATACTCCTGGCGCACTCAGACCCCCCGCGGAGCGGGCGCGACGTCGGACGCGGGCTTAAATCTTGAGGCCGTACTTCTTGGCAAACTTCTGCACGCGGCCCTCGGAGTCGACGAACTTGCGCTGCCCGGTGTAGAACGGGTGGCACTTCGAACAGATCTCGACCCGGATGTTCTCTCGAGTGGACCCGGTCGTAAACGTCTCGCCGCAGGCGCACGTGACGGTGGTCTGGCGGTAATTGGGATGAATGCCGGTTTTCATGGCGGACTCCTTGGCGTCTTCGATGGGACAGGCCGAAGAACAACGACCAGCATTTTATCACGGCTGGACAGCTTGCGCAACGCGCACCGGTTACCGGGAGCGTCCCTGCGGCTCCCCTCCACTCCCCGGCTGTGCGGGCAGCACGGCCGACATCCTCGACACCGCTTCGTTCAACACCGCCTCCGGCTGCAGCAGCGTCGTGCGTACGTATCCCTCGCCGCTGCCGAAGCCCGTACCCGGAAACACCAGCACATTTGCCTGCTCCAGCAGCTTCACGCAGAACTCGTAAGAAGTCAGGCCCGCATCCGGAACACGGGGATAGACGTACAAGGCGCCGCGCGACCACCGGCCTCCCATGCCCAGCCGCTCGTACCCCTCCAGCAGGATCCGGCGGCGCGTCGCGTAGATGTCGTGCATCTCCGTGACGCACTCTTGCGGGCCGGTCAGCGCCGCGAGCCCCGCCGCCTGCGACACCGCCGGGGCGCAGATCGTCAACGTGTGTTTCACGATCTCCACCGCCGGAACGAGTTCCGCGGGCACCACCATGTAGCCGATGCGCCATCCCGTCATCGCGTAGGTCTTGCTGAAGCCGTTGATCACAATCGAGCGGCCGAAGAGGCCCGGCTCCGCCGCGATGCTGGCGTGCGGCGGACCTTCGTAGACGAATTTCTCGTAGATGTCGTCCGCGATCACCATGAGATCGTGGCGGAGCGCGATGCGCCCGAGCTCCGCGATCACCGCCGGCGGAATGACGGCGCCCGTCGGGTTGTCCGGCGTCACGACCACGAGCAGCTTCGTGCGGGGGGTGATCCGGGCTTCCGCATCCCGCGGGTCGATGACGAAGTCCGTCTCCTCACGCGTCGGCAGGAACACCGGCACGCCGCCGGCCAGGCGCACCGCGCGGGAGTATGAAGTATAGTGCCGGTCGGCCAGCAGCACCTCGTCGCCGGGATCGAGCAGGGTCTGAAAGGCGACGTACACGGCTTCCTGGGAACCGGCCGTGATGACGACTTGGGCGGCGCTCACCTCGGCGCCGTAGTCCCGCCGGCACTTCTCCGCCACCGCGTCGCGCAGGTCCGGCCGCCCCTGCCAGTGCGTGTAGTGCGTCGCGCCGGTGTCGAGGGCGCGCTTCGCGGCCTCGATGATATGGGCGGGCGTCGGGAGATCGGGGTCGCCGCGCCCAAGCGACACGACGCCCTTACGGCCCTGCGCGAGCGCGAGCAGCCGCTCGCGCTCGCCTGAGCGCACACCGGCGACGCGCTTGGACGCGCGCGCGGCCATGGAACGGTCTTGCGAGACGCTCAACGCTCTCCCTCCCGGTACCGGTGTCGGCCTATGCCGTGCCGATCGTCGAGTAGTCCCCGCACCACCCGCTGTCGTCCGTCACGCCTTTGACGCCCGAACGGAAGGCGGCCGGCACTGCGCATCGCAGAAAGACGAGATAGTCGCCCACCCTCCTAAGGCATCGACATCGGGCGCATCACGAGCGACCAGCCGCCGTCGATGAGCACGTCCTGGCCGGTCAGGTACGCGGACGCGTCGGAGGCGAGAAAGACGCACAGACCGACGATGTCTTCGGCCTTCGACACCCGCCCGAGCGGGATGAGATCGAGCGTCATCTTGTAGCGGGCCGATGCGGGGTCGGCCGGCCGGTCCGGCGACGCGATGGATCCGGGCGAAATCGAATTCACGGTGATGCCGTCCGCGGCCCATTCCACCGCGAGGCCGCGCGTGAGCGCAATCACCGCTCCCTTCGAGGCGCTGTAGGACGTGCGGCGCGCCATCCCCTTGCGCGCGGAGATCGACCCGATGTTGACGATGCGTCCCCGGCGCTGCCGGCGCATGTGCGGGTAAACCGCCTGACAGGCGTGAAAGAGCCCGCGGACGTTGACGCCCATGATCCAGTCGAAGTCCGCCGCGGTGTGCTCGACGGCCGTTTTGTCGACGCGCACGGCCCCGTTGTTGACGAGGATGTCGACACCGCCCCACCGGTCCGCGGCGAACGCGGCCATCCGCTCGCACGCCGCGGGATCGCTCACGTCGGTCGCGCACGCGGCGGCGCTCCACCCTTCCCGGCGGAGCGTCTCGGCCGCCGCCTCGCCGCTCCCTGCGTCCCGGTTTGCGATCAGGACGTGGGCGCCCGCACCGGCGAGGCCGCGGCTCAGCCCCAACCCGAGGTTCCGGTTGCCTCCGGTCACGATCGCGACCCGGCCCGCGAGCGAGAAAAGTTCCAGGGTAGGGAGACGTGCCGACAGTCCCATGCCCGTGCGGTCACCCCTTTCGCGGACGCTCTGCGCGTGGGAAGAAAAACGACGTTCCGTATTTGGTGGCCAAAATCTCGGTTCCTGCCTGTGGTGTTTCCAGAAACGCCAGGATTGGAAGGGGATTTCATTTCGGAAGGTGAAACGGCTACTAGGGCCGGAGATCCGTCCGGCGCACGGGGGGACCAATGCCGAAATCCGACTCCGTCAAAACGGTCAAGCGCTCGATCGACATTCTCAATTTGCTAGCGGAAGACGGCAACCAGATCGGCGTGATCGAACTGAGCAAGCGGCTCAAGACGAGCCAGAGTACCGTCTACCGGATTCTCTCGACGCTCGCGGCCGAAGGCTACGTGGCGCAGGATCCCCGCACCGAGAAGTACCGGCTCGGCCTCCAGGGCATCATTCTCGCCGGCGCCGCGCTCAACCAGCTCGAGATCCGCAAGCAGGCCATCTCGCTGCTCGAGCGCCTCACCGCCGCGACGAGCTGCAACGCGAACCTCGGCATCCTCCACCAGCAGCACGTGATGTATATCGCGCGCATCGACGGCCCCAAGAGCGCGCGGATGTACACGCCGCTCGGCCGGCGCGCTCCGGCGCACGCGACGGCGCTCGGCAAGGCGATGCTCGCCATTCTGCCGGAGGACCAGGTGAACCGCATCCTCGCCGACGATCTGGCGGCCTGCACGCCGCGCACGATCACGGACCGGGCCGCGCTCGCGCAGGAGCTGCGGCGCACCCGGCAGCGCGGCTATGCCATCGACGAGGAGGAGTTCCTCGCCGGCATTCGCTGCATCGGCGTGCCCGTGCGCGGGCCGTCCGGCACGGTCGAAGCGGCGCTGAGCCTGTCGGGGTCGGTCTTCCAAATCCGCGAGGAGGACATCGAGCAGCGCGCGCGGCTCCTCCAGGACGCCGCGTACGAACTGTCCGGCCGCCTCGGCTACCTCGTGTAGCAGTGGCGCTCCCGCGGGTCCTCGTCGTCACAACCGGCGGCACGATCGCCGGCGCGCGGCGAGCCTCAGGCACCGTCGAGCCGGCCCTCGGGCCTGCGGATCTGCTCGCGCGCATCCCCGCGGCCGCCTACGCGCGGTGCGACGTCGACCCGTGGCTGGCGATCCCGAGCAACGCGATGCGCTTCACCGACATGCTCGGCCTCGCCCGCCGGGTTAAAGCCGCGCTCTCGGATCCGGATCTCGCGGGCGTCGTCATCACGCACGGGACCGCCACCCTCGAGCAGACCGCCTATTTCGTCGACGTGACGCTCGGCGAGGACCGGCCGATCGTATTCACCGGCGCGATGCGCAACCCGACGCTGCCGAGCGAGGACGGGGCCCTCAATCTGCTGAACGCGATTCAAGTCGCCGCGTGCGACCGCTCCCGAGGCCTCGGCGTGTTGGTCGTCATGAACGGGGCGATTCACTGCGCGCGGGACGTAACGAAGACGCACTCCGCGAACGCCGCGGCGTTTCAGTCCCCGGAGTTCGGTCCGCTCGGCGCCGTCGACGAGGACTACGTCTTCTACGCGCGGCGGCCGTTCTCGCGGATCCGGGCGGTGATGCCCCCGGCCCTGACTGCCCGCGTGGAGCGCATCCCCTCCGCCGCGGACTCAAGCGACATGCTGCTGCGCGCGGCCGTCGACGGGGAGGCCGACGGCGTGGTCGTCGAGTCCGGCCGGCTGAGCGCGGCGCAGGTGGCCCTGCTGACCCGGGCGATGGGCCGAGGTACGACGGTGGTCGTAGCCAACCCCTACGGCGCCGGTCGGCTCCACCGCGACACATATAGGCACGAAGGCGCGGAAGCGCACCTCCTGTCGCTCGGCATGATCTTCACGGGCACGTCGGGACTCAAGGCGCGAGTGAAACTCACGGCGCTGCTCAGCGCCGGCCTCCCGCGGGAAGAGATTCGCGCCCTATTTCACGCGGAGTGGCAGTAGCGCAGCCGTTCAGGCGGTCGCCGACTTCCGGCCCCGGAAGAAGGCGTGCAGGTGGTCGACGACGTACGCGACGTCGTCCTCGGTCATCTGCGGATACAGCGGCAGCGTCATGATCTCGCGGGCGAGCCGCTCGCTCACCGGAAGCGCCCCCTCGCGCAGGCCCAGTTGCTCACGGTAGGGCGTGTCCAGGTGAATCGGCGTCGGATAGTGCACCTGCGTGCGGATGCCGTGCTCGTCGAGATACCGCCGCAGCGCCGGCCGCTCGCGCTCGCGCACGCGGACCTCGAACCGGACGTACGAGTGGTGGGCCCACGGCCGCTCGCCCGGCAGGTCGATCGGCAGGTCCCGCGCCGCGATCATCTGCCGGTAGACGCCGGCCCGGCGGCGGCGCTGCTCGATCCACGCCGGAAGCCGGCGCAGCTGCACCCGCGCGATGGCGGAGAGAATCTCCGACTGCCGGTAGTTGAATCCGACCTCGTCGTGGGCGGTCGTGACCGTTTCGTCGTCACGGCCGCGGTGGAACTGCTCCCCGCGCGCGTGATTCGCGAGATTGAAGACGCGGCGCACCCGCACCTCGTCGAACGACCCGACGGCTCCGCCCTCGCCGCCGCACGTCATCGCCTTGTTCTGAACGAAACTGTAGCAGCCCATCTCGCCGAACGTTCCGACCGAACGGTCCTTGTAGCGCGCGCCGATAGCCTGGCACGCGTCCTCGATGACGAGCAGATCGTGCTTCCGGGCCAGGATGAGAATCGGATCGAGGTCCGCCGGATGCCCCGCCGTGTGCACCGGCATGATGGCACGGGTGCGCGGCGTGATCGCCGCCGCGGCCGAGGCCGGATCCATATTGTAGATGTCCGCCTCGACGTCGACCGGCACCGGCCGGGCGCCGACGAGAGACACGCAGTGAGCCACGCTGACGAACGTGTTGGACGGGATGATGACCTCGTCGCCCGGGCCGACGCCCTGGGCGAGCCACGCGAGGTGCATCGCGGCGGTGCCGTTGGCGACGTTGGCGACGTGCGGACGCGGCCCGCCGGGCGCCGCGAGGAACGCGCCGAACTCTTCTTCCAGGGCCTTGCCCTCTGATGCCTCGTACGGAGACGTCCGGATGTAGTGGCCGGAATCCAGCACCCGGCACGCGGCATCTTTCATTTCCTGGTCGACGACGGGCCGGAACGCGACGATCCGAGTGGTCATGCGACCCTCCCGCGGTGCGCGATCGTGGACGGCCCCAAGAGGGTTCAGGTGCCTCGCACCGAAGTCCTGCGTACTTTGAAACACCGTTTCGCGCACGACACGCTCCAACCTCGGTTTCAACATATCAGTTCCAGAACCCGCCCAACGGTGGACAGCGGCAAGGACGGTGCCTGAGGTGACCAGCACGCCGTGGTACTGCATTCGCACGGAGTCCCGGCGCCTGCCGTCGTACGACATCCGGGTCGAACGCGAGATCCTCGAGGCCAAAGGCGTCCGGCTCGAGTCGATTGACATGGACGACCCCGCGGCGTTCGACCGAGTGGCCCCGAGGATCGACGCCGTTCTGCACTCCCGAGGCGTCCTGGACGCCGCGCGGATCGCGCGGCTCACCCGCTGCCGGATCATCGCGCACTACGGCACGGGTGTAGACCGGGTCGACGTCGCCGCCGCCACGGAACGCGGCATTTGGGTCACCAACGGACCGCGGTATGCCGTGGACGAGGTATCGTCGCACGCGATCGCCCTGCTGCTTGCGGCCGCCCGGAAGATCGTCGCCGCGGACCGGGCAGTCCGCGGCGGGGCCTGGCACATCAAGCCGATCGTGCCGCTCCACCGTATCGCGGGGCGGACTCTCGGCCTCCTCGGATTCGGCAACATCGCCCGGGCCACCGGACGCAAAGGGAAGGCGCTCGGCCTCAACGTCATTGCCTACGATCCGTACCTGAGCGAGTCGGTGTTCCGCGAGGAAGGCGTCCGCCCGGTGGATTTCCGCACGTGCCTCGCCGAGGCCGACTTGGTATCGATTCACCTGCCGCTCACCGACGAAACACGGGGCGTCGTCTCGAGGGAAGCGCTCGGATGGATGAAGCCGGGTGCTCTCCTCGTCAATACCTCCCGCGGCCCGGTCGTGGACGAGCCGGCGCTCATCGACGCGCTGCGCTCCGGGCGCCTGGCCGGAGCCGGGCTCGACGTGTTCGCGGCGGAACCGCTGCCGACGGATCATCCGCTGCTGGCGCTGCCCAACGTGACCGTGTCCGGGCACATCGGGTTCTATTCCGAAGAATCGATCCAGCAGATGCAGCGCGACGCGGCCGAGCAGGTCGTCGAGGCGATGGAAGGCCGGCCCCCCGCGTTTCTCGTGAACCGGCAGGTGCTCGAGCGGCCGGCCCGCTGAGGACCGCTACCGCGGAGGAGGAACGATCGTGGCTAAAGCGATGAAGGACCGCGTGTTGTGCGTCAGCGCGCACGCCGCCGATTTCTGCGTGCGGGCGGGAGGAACGCTGGCCCGGTACGCCGCGTCGGGCGCCGACGTCCGCGTCGTCGTCGTCAGCCCCGGCGCGCGCGGCGAGTCCAACGAGTTCTGGAAGGCACGCCAGGGCAAAACGACGGAGGACGAGGTCGCCGAGGTTCGCCGCGCGGAGGCGCGCGCGGCCGCCGAGATCTTGGGCGTCGAACTGGTCTTCTACGACTACCGCGACCAGCCGCTCACCTTCGACTACGAGCGGCTGATGCGGCTTGTTCGCGAGATCCGGACGTTTCGACCGCGGGTCATCATCACACACCCGGCCAAGGAACCCTACAATCCCGACCACACGACGGCATATGCGGCGACGATGGAAGCGGCGTACTACACCGGACTCGCCGGCGTCGAGCCGGACCTCCCGGTCCTGTCACCGACCCAGATCTTCGCGTGCGAGCCGACCCAGCCGCTCACGGAGATGACCGGGTTCGTCCCCGACCACTTCATCGACATCACGGACGTGATGGATGTGAAGATGCGCGCCACCGCGGAGTTCCGGGCGCAGCCGTACCACGTGGAGCGCTACCGCACGCGGTCGCAGCAGCGCGGCACGCAGGCGGCGTACATCGCGGGCGACCCCGGCATCAAGTTCGCCGAGGCGTTCCAGCGCCTCACGCCGTGGCAGGGACGGCTCTTCCCCTAGCCCGCGGCTAGCGCATCGTCACGGTCTCGAGCCGCTCGTTCCCGTCCGGCTGGGGCACCAGCCCGTCGACCCGCCGGCTCATCAGAATCGGGACGCCCGCGTGGGCGATCGGAATCAGCGGAATGTCCTGCGCGATCAAATTCTGGGCCTGCGCGTAGAGCCTCCCCCGCTCGGCCGGGTTGCCGAGGGACCGTGCCTGGGCGATGAGCGCGAACACCTTCGGGTTGTCGTACGAATGAATCGCGCTGTCGTCGTGGCCGCTGAAATAGAAGCTGAACCAGTCGTCCGGATCGCCCGTATCCCCGATCCACCCGTACATCCACAGCGGCAATTTTGTCAGGCGGTCCTTCCGATACGCGGCCCAATCCTCCGTCACCAAGTGGACGCGGATCCCGACTCTCCCGAAATCGTTCGCGATCGCCGTCGCAATCGACCTGGCGTCGGGGAAATACGGCCGGCTGACCGGCAGGTACCAGAAGTCCAGCGCGACGCCGTTGGCGTATCCGGCGTCGGCGAGCAGCTTTCGCGCGACGTCCGGGCTGTACGGATACACCGGCACGTTTCGTGAACGGCCCCACATCACCGGCGGCATGATCTGGTCCGCCACCTCGCCGAACTTGCCGTACAATGCGTGCACGATCGCCGTCTTGTTGATCGCACGGGCCATCGCCTCCCGTACGCGGCGGTCCCGCAGCAGCGGATCACGCAGGTCGAACTGGAGCCACCCGGTGCCAAACGCGGGCCGCGGCCCGACCCGTAGCGCCGGATCCGATTCCGCGGCCTGCACGCTGTCGGGATCCGGCAACTCCATCGCCTGAATCTCGCCGGCCTTCAGGGCGAGATAGCGCGCCGAGTTGTCCTTGATGATCCGATAGACGACGCGGGAAAGCCGGGGCAGGCCGGCGCGGAAGTACCGGGGGTTGGCCTGCAGCGTGATGTGGTCGGCCCGCGACCAGTCCACGAAACTGTACGGTCCGGTGCCGACCGGATGCGTCCCCGCCCCGTCCGCGCCGAACTGCCTCAGTGAGGCGGGGCTGGCGAAGTCGAACGCCGGGATCGCGAGATTGTTGAGCAGCGGTCCGAGCGGCGTCTTCAGGACGAACTGCAGCGTGTACGGCCCGGTGACCCGGACCTCATCCACGCCCTTCGCCATGAAGTCGTTCCAATAGGCGAAGTCGACGCCCTGGCCGTGATACGGATTGTGCGGGTCGGCCCAGCGGTCGACATTGAACTTGGCCGCCTCGGCGTTCCAGGGCGTGCCGTCGTGGAACATCACGCCCTGCCTCAGGGCGAACGTCCACGTCCGGCCGTCCGGCGAGACCGTCCAGGAGGTTGCGAGGTCGGGCTCGAGGGCGGTACCGCCCGCCTTCATTCGGACCAGGGTGTTGAAGATCTGCGTAACGACCGGACCGGCCTCCCCGTTGTACGTGGCCGGATAGTCGAGGCTGTTCGGATCCCCACCGAGCCCCCATACGAGCGCCGGACTCTCGGCGGTCCAGGCGGGCCGGACGCCCGGCGTCAGCAGGACACCCACGCCGAGCAAAGCCGCGATCAGGGCAAACACCCGGCGCGTCGCGCCGGTCGGAGCCGCTGAGATCATTCCGTTCATTCCCCCTATGCGGCGGCGCGGGCCGCCGGTGGTCAGTCGCGGTAAAATTGGGAGATGCGAGCGACCACGTACTCGGCGTCGGCGTCGTCAAGCCACGGGTGAATGGGCAGGGTGAGGATCTCTCCGGCGAGGCGTGACGCGACGGGATAGACCGCCGGGCTGGTCGGATAGTGCTCACGATAATACCGCATGTCCGGAAGCGGCTGCGGATAGTGAATCAACGCCTCGACGCCGGTCTCGACGAGAAAGTCGCGCAACCCATCGCGCCGGGGGGCGCGAACCACGTAGTGCAGGAACGCGTGCTTGGTCCACGGGTGCACGACCGGCGCATGAACGGGCACGCCGGCCTCGGCCAGAAGACGCGTGTACAACGCCGCGACCTCGCGCCGGCGCGCGTTCCACTCCTCGAGATGCCGGAGGCCGATCCGTCCAATCGCGCACGGGATCTCGTCCAATTGCAGATTTAGCCCCGGCCTGGCCGAGTCGCGATCGAGCGGCGACATACCCGACATCGGAGAATCGGCGAAGGCGATCTGCCGGTAGAACGACGGCGTAACTGAGAGGCGCCCCCATCCGTGCCGTGAAACTCTGGCCGCCTCCTCGTAGAGCCGCGCCGAATTCGTGGCGACGGCGCCGCCGGTCGCGCACATCGAGATGTTCTTGCTCCCGAGGCTGAAGACCGCGGCGTCCCCGAACGCCCCGAGTTTCTTGCCCTTGTATTCCGCGCCGAGGCCGTGGGCGCAGATTTCAATGACGCGCAGCCCCCGGGCGCGAACAATTTCGAGAATCGGGTCCAAGTCGACCGCGTGGCCGTACATGTGCGTGACGATGAGGGCCTTCGTGCGAGACGACAGCCGCGCGCGCAGCGTCTCGGCCGTCATGTTGGCCGTCGCCTCGTCGACGTCGCAAAACACCGGGACCGCGCCGAGGAACGCCGGCACTTCCGCGCTCGACACATAGACGTTGGCCGGGACGATCACCTCGTCCCCGGGTCCGATTCCGAGCGCGATCGCCGCGGCGAGAAGCGCGGATGTGCCGGAGTTCACCGTGAGCACGTGCCGTACGCCGAGGTAGGCTGCGAGCTCCTGCTCGAACCGGTACGCCTGCTCGCCACCGTAGTACACACCGCGATCGAGCTGCGCCAACACGGCCTTCCGGATTTCGTCCGTGATTTCGATGCGCTTCGACTGGACCTTCCGGGGCCGCAGCTTGGCGGATCGGTCGCGCGCAGTCATCCTTCCGTGTCCGCGTCAGGCCGCGGCGCGGTCTGCCTTGAAGAACGCGATCACGGCGTCGGCGACGCGGGCGAGCATCTCGTCGGTCATGTGCGGGCCGACCGGCAGGGAGAGGTTCTCGCGGCACAGCCGTTCCGCCACGGGGAACTGCCCCTCGCGCGTGCCGTACCGCGCCTGCACCGGCTCGAGGAGATGCAGCGGCAGCGGATAGTGCACACCGACCCCGATCTCGCGCGCCCGCAGAAACTCCACCATCGCGTCGCGCTTTGGGGTCCAGATCGCGTAGTGCAGATACGACGGGTTGGCCCAGGGCCGCGACGGAGGGAGCCGCACCGGCAGCGCCGCGTCGGTGAACCGTGTTGTGTAGTAGGCGGCCGCCCGGCGGCGGTGCTCGGTGAACCGCGCGAGCAGGGGAAGCTGGAGGCGCCCGAGCGCGCAGGCCATCTCGGAGAGGTGCATGTTGTAGCCGATCCAGCGCTGGTCGTACCACGTCGCGTCGGTGCGCCTGATGAAGCTGATCTTCTCGTCGCGCAGACGGCCCTGATCGCGCAGGCTGGAAATGCCTTCGGCGAGACGGCGGTCGTTGGTGACGACCGCGCCGCCCGTGCTGAACACCGTGATCATCTTGCCGGAGAAGCTGAAAAACCCCGCGTCGCCGAGGCCGCCCGCCTGGCGGCCCTTGTACTCGGCGCCGAGCGCGTGGGCCGCGTCTTCGAGCACGAACACTTCGCGCGCGCGGGCCGCCGCGACGATCGGGTCCATATCGCACGGAAAACCGTACATATGGAGCGGCACGATCGCGCGGGTTTTCGCCGTGATCGCGGCGGCCGCCGCGTCCGGACAGATGTTGCCGGTGCCGGCCTCAGCCTCGACGAACACGGGCGCGGCGCCGAGCTTCACGACCGCGGCGAGGACGCCGATGTAGGCATTCGCCGCCATGACAACCTCATCGCCGGGGCCGACGCCGCGCGCATCGAGCGCGAGCATTGTGACGGACGTGCCGGAGTTGGCGCTGACGCCGTAGCGCATCCCGCACCGCTCCGCGAGCTCCACCTCGAAGCGCTCGGTCTCGGGCCCGCCGAACGTCGTCCCGCTCTCGAGCACCTCGAGCGCTTTGCGCCGCATCTCGTCCGTGACGACCGGCGCGCGATAGGGAATCTTCATGCCCGCCCCCCTCCACCGTGTTCCGTCCGGCGCCGCGCGTCGGCGCGGCCGTGGTAGAACTCTGCGACCCCCGCCACGACGTACCGGATCTCGGCTTCGCCCACGGCCGGATGGCACGGCAGCGACAGAATCTCCCGGCAGGCCCGCTCCGTTTCGGGGAACTGGCCCTCGCGGTACGGCAGGCGGCCGGCAAACGCCGCGTGCCGGTGCACCGGCACGGGATAGTGCACCGAGGTCGTGACGCCCCGTCCTCGGAGGTATTCCATCAGCGCGTCCCGGGCGTCGAGCCGCACGACGTAGTGCAGGAACGTGTGCTCGGCGTACGGCAGCTCGACCGGCAGTCCGAGCGGGACGCCGGCGTCGCCGAGGCGCACCGTATAGTGCTCCGCGTTGCGCCGGCGCTGCGCGTTCCACGCCGGCAGGTGGTCCAGCTGGCACGACGCGACCGCGGCAACCATCTCCGTCAAGCGGAAGTTGTAGCCGAGGACGTGCGTCTCGTAGCCGGCGCGCCGGCCATGGTACCGGCGGTCGACCAGGTCCTGCGCCATCCGCTCGTCTGCCGCCGTCGCGGCGCCGCCGACCCCGCACGCGGAGATCCCTTTGTTGCTGAACGCGAACACGCCGACGTCGCCGAGCCCGCCGGTGGGCCGTCCCTTGTACCGGCCGCCGAGCGCGTGCGCCGCGTCTTCGAGGATGCGAATCCCGCGCGGCTCGGCGAGGCGCCGCAGCGGATCCATGTCGACGGCGTGGCCGTAGCTGTGCTGCACCGCGATCGCGCGCGTCCGCGGCGAGAGCGCCGCCTCCACCTGCTCCACCGAGATGTTGTATGTCCGCGGGTCGATGTCGACCAGGACCGGTGCGGCGCCGAGCTGCAGCGCGGCCTCGGGGACGCCGGCGTAGATGTTCGCGGGCATGACGACCTCGTCGCCGGCGCCCACTCCGCAGGCGTGCAGGCCGAGAAGCAGGCAGGCGCTGCCCGACGAGGCCGCGACGGCGCGCTTCGTCCCGCTCAGCGCGGCCAGCTTCGCTTCCAGCGCGTCGGTGTACGGCCCGAAGTAGTGAATCCGCCGGCGCAGCACGTCGGCGACCGCGCGCTGCATCTCGTCGGTCACCGGGTACGGGAACTTGTACGGGATCTCCATCGCGGCGCGCGCCTCAGACGCCATGGGGCTCTCCCGGTACCGCCGGCGGCAGGAACCCATGGCTCACCTCGGGATCGTCGACGGCCTCGGCGGGCACGCGGGCCAGTCCCGCGCGGTTCGCCTCGACGATCTTCGCGATCATCGCAAGATCGTCACCGTCCACCGCGATGCCGAGGCGCCCGAGCTCCTCGCGAATGCGTTCGGTTGAACCGCTCATGCCGCCGCCTCCGGAAGCGCCGGGTGCCGGCTGTGCCACGGCGTCGACTGCTCGTACGCGTGGGCGATGCGGAACAGAGTCGCCTCGTCGAAGTACCGGCCGGCAAGCTGCATCCCGACCGGCAGCCCCGCCGCGGTGAAGCCGCAGGGCAGCGACAGCGCGGGATGCCCGGACAGATTGAAGTGGCGCGTCCCCCAACTCGTGTCGGGCGGCTCCCCGGCCCGCTGCACCTCGACGGTGAACGCGGGGTGCGGCACCGTCGGCGTGACGATTGCGTCTACGCGGTCGAGCGCCCGCGCCACCTGGCGCGTCCAGGCCCCGCGAATCCGCAGCGCCGCCTCGTACTCGCCGCTCGTGTAGCAGGCGCCCGACGCGATGCGCCGGCGGGTGCGCGCGCCGTAGTCCGCGGCGCGCTCGCGCAGCTGCGCGGCGTGCAGCCCGTAGGCTTCGGCCATGATCAGAATGCCGCCGGGTCCGGCGAGGTGGCCGGCGAGCGGAAGATCGACCGGCTCGAGGCGGGCCCCCGCGCTCTCGAGGTGCCGCAGCGCCGCGCGCACGGCCGCGTCGACCTCGGGATCGAGCCCGTCGTAGAAATGCTGCTTCGGGACGCCGAGCACCATGCCGCGCAGGCCGGCATCCAGCCCGTCGGTGAAGTCCGGCACCGGGGCCCGCGCGCTGGTGGGGTCCAGCGGATCGTGGCCCGCCATCGCGCCGAGCAGCAGCGCGCAGTCGGCGACCGTCCGCGCCATCGGACCCACGTTGTCCATACTCCAGCTCAGCGGAATCAGCCCGTACCGGCTGACGCGCCCGTAGGTCGGCTTGAGGCCCACGATGCCGCAGAAGCTCGAGGGCACCCGGATCGATCCGCCGGTGTCGGAGCCGGTGGCCGCGGGGGCCATGCCGGCGGCGAGCGCGCTCGCGGACCCCGCGCTCGAGCCGCCGGTGTAACGGCCCGGATCCCAAGGGTTGCGCGCGATGCCGAAAACGTCCATCGTCCCGCACGCGTACTCGGTCGTGTTCGTCTTGCCGAGGATGATCATGCCCGCCTCCGCGAGACGGCGAACGTGCGTCGCATCTCGGTCCGGCACGTGCTCGAGCAGGCAGCGGGAGTGCGCGGTCGTGCGGACGCCCTTCGTCAGGCTGATGTCTTTGTGCGCGATCGGCAGACCGTGCAGCCGCGTGCGGCGGCCGCGCCCGCCGGCCATCTCCTGCTCGGCGCGCCTGGCCTGCACCGTCGCCGCCTCGGCGCAGACCGTCAGGTAGCTCACGAACCGGCCGTTGTACCGCTCGATCCGCGCGAGCGCCTCGGCCACGATCTCGACGGGCGACACCTCCCGGGAGTCCAAGAGACGGCCGAGTTCGGTGAGCGAGCGGTACGCGAGACCGGGCGCCACGGGGCCCTACCGCGCGGCGGCGGCCGCGCCGGCCGCCTCGTCCAAGCGCCCGCCGTAGAACTCGGCCACCTGATCGAGCACGTAGTCCACCCCGTCGCCGCCCATTTCCGGGTGCGACGGGAGCGTGGCGATGTGCGACGTGATTCGATCCGCCACCGGCCGCGGCCCGGGGTCCTCGCCGGTACGCGCGATGTACACCGGCTCGCGGTACACGGGATGCTTGTAGTGAATGCCGGCCTCGACGCCGCGCGTGCGGAGAAACGCGATGAGATCGTCGCGCCGCGGCACGCGGATCACGTAGTGGAACCACGCGTGCGACGCCCACGGCAACTCGACGGGGACCGCCGCGCCGAGGCCGCGCGCGGTGAGGCCGCCGGTGTACCGGCGAGCGTTCTCGCGGCGCACGGCGTTGTGCCGGTCGAGCCGCGACAGCGACACGCGGCCCACCGCGGCGAGCGACTCGCCGAGCGTATGGTTGAAGCCAACCAGGCTGATCCGGCTCCGGTACGCGTGGCCGCGTTCCCAACCGTGGCGCCGCAGCAGCGCGATGCGGCGCGTCCACTCCGGGTCGGCGGTAAAGGCCATGCCGCCCTGTCCCGCGACGGTAATCCCCTTGCGCGCGAAGCTCGTGAAACTCGCGTGTCCGATCGAGCCGAGCGGACGCCCCTTGTACCGCCCGCCGAAAGCGTGCGCGAGATCCTCGATCACGAACAGGCCTCTGCGGCGCGCCAGATCCATGAGCGGATCCATGTCCACGGGATGCCCGTAGAGGTGGACGGCCACGATCGCCTTCGTGCGCGGCGTCAGCACCGGTTCGACGGTCCGCGCGTCCAGGTTCGCGGTCTCGTCGAGCACGTCGCAGTAGACCGGCTTGGCCCCGGCCTGGATCGCGCATTCCGCGCCGCACACGTAGCCGTTCGCGGCGCAGACGACCTCGTCGCCGGGACCAATCCCCATCGCCAGCATCGTGAGGTACAGGGCCGTTGTTCCCGACGAAACGCCGACGCCGCGCGCGACGCCGAGGTAAGCCGCGGCCTCGCGCTCGAACGCCTCGACCTCGGGGCCGTCGTAGTACACCGGGCCCGGCGTGGGACGCAGCATGGCGTCCCGCATCTCGGCGTCGAACGGCGTCCAGAGACACCGGTACTTCACGGGAAGCGGCCCGCCGCCGGCCGGGTCGCGGCTACTCACGGTAGAACTGCCGGATGGCCTCCGCGACGTATCCGATGTCGTTGGCGTCGAGCGTCTGATAGCACGGCAACGTCAGGATCGTCTGCGCGAGCCGCTCCGTGACCGGAAACGTCCCCTCGGGCGCTCCGCAGTGGCGCTGGTAGGCGTGGTCGAGGTGAATCGGCGTGCCGTACTCCACCATGACGTGGATGCCGCGGGCCTCGAGATACGCGCGCAGCTCGTCGCGCCGCGGCGTCTGCGCCACGAACCGCATCATCGCATGCTCGGCGTACGGCTTGGCGGCCGGCAGCGTCAGGTCGTGGCGGAATCGGCTCAGCAGCGTCCCGTACAGTGCCGCGTTCTCGCGCCGGCGGGCGTTCCAGCCGTCGAGGTACTTGAGCTGGATCCGGCCAATCGCCGAGTGAAGCTCGTTCTGCCGGTAGTTGAAACCCACCAACTCGATCTGCTGGGCGCGGTAGATATGGTAGGCCTTGTGCCCCTCGAACCACCGCCGTCCGCGGCCGTGGTTGCACAACATCATCGCCGTCTCCCAGACCTTGGGGTCCGAGGTGACCATCATGCCGCCTTCGCCGCCGACGGAGATGCACTTGTTCTGCACGAACGAGAAGCAGCCGGCGTCGCCGAACGTCCCGAGATAGCGGCCCTTGTACTTGGCGCCGGCGGCGTGGCAGACGTCCTCCATCACCTTCAGACCGCGCTTCCGCGCGATCGCCATCAGCGGGTCCATATCGACCGCGTGGCCGTTCATGTGCACCGGCATGATGGCCTTCGTCCGCGGCGTGATCGCGGCCTCGACCTGCCCGACGTTCATGTTGTAGGTGTCGGGCTCGACGTCGACCAGGACCGGCTTCGCGCCGCAGAGGATGATGACGTCCGCGACAGAGGAGAACGTGTTCGGAACCGTGATGACCTCGTCGCCGGGCCCGACGCCGAGCGCCAGCAGCGCGATGTGCATCGCCGCGGTGCCGCTCGACATGTTGACGGCGTGGGGCGCGCCGATGTAGGCGCAGAACTCGTCCTCGAAGCGCTTGCCCTCGGAGTCCTCCAGCGGGAAACTGCGGATGTACTTGCCGCTGCGCAGCACGCGGGTCGCGGCGTCGATCATTTCGTCGGTCATGACCGGCTTGTAGCGGATCTCTCGGACGGGTGCCTCGCGCGCCATGGTCTCCCCTCCAGGAAAACGAGCAAGGAGATCGTTCGAGGAAAAGAGAAACAACCCCTCTACTATCTTCCGTATTCATCCCGAAAAACGAAATGGCGTTTTGATAATACGGTCACCATCTGTTAAGGGGGACGGGACAACGATGGCTCGTGGGTACCGAAGGTCTGACAGGTCTGATGGGAAGGGCGATCTCTCGCGGCGCGACCTCCTCCGCCTTGCCGGTGCCGGTGCCGGCTTTTCGTTCCTCGGCCTGCTCGAGGCGGCGCGCCCCGCCTTGGGCGCGGCCGCGTCGTCAACGCTCACCGTGGGCGGGGCCGGGTTCGACATCAAGACTCTGGACCCCGGTCGGGAGTTGGAGAACGGCGCCAACAACATCGACCACGCGACGTACGACTCGCTGGTGACGTTCGAGGGCGAGGATCTGAAGACGCCTAAGCCCTCGCTCGCCACCGCCTGGACCGTCTCGCAGGACGGCAAGACGTATACCTTCAAGCTGCGGCCGAACGTCAAGTTTGCGAGCGGCAACCCTCTGACCTCCGCGGACTTCAAGTGGTCGATCGACCGCGTGCGGTACCTCAAGGGCAACGCCGCGTTTCTGCTCGAGGGCCTGGACGAAGTGCAGACGCCCGATCCCCTCACGGTCGTCATCCGGATGACCGAGCCGCACCCGGCGATCCTGCCGATCCTCTCCAGCCCGGTGCTGAGCGCGATCGACAGCAAGCTCGTGGCGGCCAACGGCGGCGACGCGAGCCCGGACGCCAAGACCAAGGACCAAGCCGAGGCCTATTTGAACGCGCACTCCGCGGGCACCGGCGCGTTCACCCTGGACCACTACATCCCGAAGCAGGAGATCGTGCTCGTCAAGAACCCCAACCACTGGCGCGGTGCGCCGAAGATCGACCGTGTCGTCCTCCGCAACGTCGCCGAGCCGTCGGCGCAGGAGTTGATGATCAAGAAGGGCGACCTTGACGTGGCGACCGGTATCGGCGCCGACCAGGTCCGCAGCCTCGCCGGCGTTCCCGGCGTCACCGTGAAGACCAGCCTGGCCTCGACGCTCGTGTACGTGATGATGAACCAAAACCCGCAGGTCGGCGGGCCGTTCGCGCACCCGAAGGTCGTCGAGGCGGTCCGGTCCGCCATCGACTACAAGGGAATGCTGACCCTCGCGGGTAAGGGCGCGCTCCGCCAGGCCGGCATCATCCCGAACAACTTCCCGGGCGCGCTGCCCGCCGCCGAGGCGGCGCGGACCGACCGCGAGCACGCGAAGCGCCTGCTGAAGGAAGCCAACCTCGGCGAGATTTCCGGGACGCTTACGTTCGCGGGCGACCTCGTCTTCTACGGCATCCAGGCGAACCTGATCGCGCAGAAGGTACAGGAAGACCTCGCCACGGTCGGCATCAAGATCAACCTCAACGGCCTCCCGTACAGCGTCGCGATCCAGCAGTACCGCGACGGCAAGAACCAGCTCGGCATCTGGCAGTGGGCGGCCGACTATCCCGACGTGAGCGACTACCTCGTGTTCGTGCCGGGCCGCACGGTGGCCAAGCGTACAGGATGGATGCCGGAGGCCAGCCCGGTGGCGGCGCAGATCGCGCAGTTGGCCAAGACGACGGAAACCGAGATCGACACGGCGAAGCGAGTGGGGCTGTACGAGCGGCTCAACCGGATGATTGCCTCGTACGGTCCGTGGGCGCCGCTGTTCCAGCCGGTCACGCCGTACGCGTTCCGGTCCAACGTGCGCGGCGTTACCTTCGCGAGCGCCTGGATGGTCGACTACTACACGGTCAGCAAGACGTAGAGAAAGGCGGCGCGGGCCGGACGACGCCGGCGACGGTGGCGCATCCCGCCACCTAGTCCCGCGAGTGGGGCGACGGTGGCGCATCCCGCCACCCGGTCCCGCCCGCGCGGGACGAACGCGGCGCCGTCCGGCATTTTATGACGCTCTTCCGCTACATCGTCCGGCGGGTACTGCTGCTGGTCCCGATGCTGGTCGGGATCACGCTGCTGAGTTTCCTGTTGTCCCACGCCGTCCCGGCCGATCCGGTGGCGGCCAATCTCGGCGACCAGGCCGCCGCGGACCCGACGATCGTCGCCGCGTTTCGCCATCGCTGGGGGCTCGACCAGCCGCTCTACAAGCAGTACCTGATCTATCTCTGGAACCTCGTCCACGGCAACATGGGCGTCTCGATCTCCACGCGCCAGCCGGTGCTGCTCGACCTGCGGCAGCACCTACCGGCGACGATCGAGATCGCCGTCGCCGCGATGCTGCTGAGCCTCGTCGCCGGGATCCCGCTCGGGATGCTGGCCGCGGTCAACCGCGAACGGCCCATCGATCAAGCCGCCCGCGTCACCTCGCTCGTGGGCGTCTCCACGCCGGTGTTTTGGCTCGGCCTCGTCGCGATCGTCGTCTTCTACGCGCACCTCGGCTGGGCGCCGGCGCCGGGACGGCTCAGTCCGGTGATTACGCCACCGCCCTTCGTCACCGGATTCGTGCTCATCGACGCGATCCTCAGCCATCGCTGGGACGCGGCGGCCGACTGGCTGCAGCACCTCGTCCTGCCGGCCGTCGTGCTCTCGTCCTACAGCCTCGGCATCGTCACCCGGATGATGCGCGGCAGCATGCTGGAAGTGCTCGGCGAAGAGTACGTCCGCACCGCCCGGGCGAAGGGCGTCACCCGCTGGGCCGTCATCGTCCGGCACGCGGCACGCAACGCGCTGATCCCGATCATCACGATCGTCGGCCTCAGCTTCGGCGGGCTCTTGTCCGGCGCCGTCGTCACCGAAACGGTGTTCAGCTGGCCGGGCCTCGGCCTCTACGCGTTTAGCAGCGCCACGTCGCTCGACTTCCCGGCGATCATGGGCAGCGGCATCGTCGTGGCCGCGGTGTACGTCATGGTCAATCTGGTCGTCGACGTGGCCTACGCGTTCTTCGACCCGCGCATCCGGGTCGCGTGAGCGTGGACGCCGCGGTCACCACCACGGAGACGGCGCCCGTGCCCCGGCGGGCACGGCGCCGGTGGCGCCGCCTGCTGCCGCGTCAGCTCTCCGGCTCGCCGCTCGCGCTGCTTGCCCTCGCGATCGTCGCCGGCTGGATCGCCGCGGCCGCGCTCGCGCCGTCGCTCGCGCCGTACCCGCCGCTCGCGCAATCGATCGCCGGACGCCTGCAGCCTCCGGGCCCCGAGCACTGGCTCGGCACGGACCCGCTCGGGCGCGACATCCTGAGCCGCATTCTCTACGGCGCGCGCCTCTCGATCCCGGTCGGCATCGTGGCCGTGGCGCTCGCGGTCGTGCTCGGCACGCTGATCGGCGGGACCGCCGGCTTTCTCGGGGGGGTCGCCGACGAGGCGATCATGCGGGGCACGGACCTGATGCTCGCGTTTCCGACGGTCATCCTCGCCCTCGTCATCACGGCGGCGCTCGGCGCCGGCATCCGGAACGCGATCATCGCGATCATGGTCGCGTGGTGGCCGTCCTACGCCCGGCTCGTCCGCGGCCTCGTGCTGGCGCTGCGGGACCGCGAGTACGTGCTCGCGGCGCGCGCGGTCGGCGGTTCGCGCCCGCGGATCTTCCTCCGGCACGTGCTCCCGCAGACGATCTCGCCGGTGGTGATCCTCAGCACGCTCGACGTGGGCCACGCCATCCTCACCTTCGCGTCGCTGAGCTTCCTGGGACTCGGCCCGCCGCCGCAGATCCCGGAATGGGGCTCGATGATCGCCGCCGGGCGCAACTATCTCGACCAGTGGTGGATCAGCACGTTCCCGGGACTCGCGATTCTGACGCTGGTGTTGGCGATGAACGTGCTCGGCGACGGACTGCGCGATCTGCTCGATCCGCGCTTTCGTTCGCGATAGCCGCACGCGCGCCGGCGGCACACGGGAGGTTCAATGGAGACACGGCATCTCGGCACGACCGGACGGCGGCTCGGCATCGAGGTCGGCGGTACCTTCACCGACTGGGTGCTGTCGCGCGGAGACCGCATCGAAGCAACCGGCAAGGTCATGTCGACACCGTCCGATCCGGAGCGCGCGGTGCTGGCCGCCGTCGAGGAGTGCGGCGCGGCGCCGGCGGACCTCGCCGCGCTGATCCACGGATCGACGGTCGTCACGAACGCGGTCCTGGAACACAAGGGCGCGCGCACGTGCCTCCTCACGACGAAGGGATTCCGCGACGTGCTGCTGATCCAGCGCCAGGCGAAGACGCGCCTCTTCGACCTCTTCTACCGTCAGCCCGAACCGCTCGTGTCGCGAGACCACATCGTCGAAGTCGACGAGCGCATCGGCCCGGACGGCGCGGTGCGGCGGGCGCTGACGGACTTCGGGTTCGTCGACGACGTGCGCCGCTTGGCGGCCGGGGCAGGCGTCCGGTCGATCGCGATCTGCCTCTTGCACGCCTACGCGAATCCCGCGCACGAGCTCGCGGTCGAAGCGGCGCTCACCGCGGCGCTGCCGGGCGTCGCCGTCACCCGCTCGTCCGACGTGCTGCCGCAGTTCCGGGAGTACGAGCGCACCAGCACCTGCGTGATCAGCGCCTATGCCAAGCCGGTCGTGGACCGCTACCTTTCGCGCCTTGAAGAGGGTTTGCGGGCGCGGGCGTTCCGCGGGCCGCTGACGATCGTGCAGGCGAACGGCGGCACGGTACCGGCGCACGCCATCCGCCGGCACGCCGCGAAGATGATTCTATCCGGACCGGCCGCCGGCGTCGTGGGGGCCACCACCGCCGCGGTCGAGGCGGGGTTTCCGAACGTCATCACGTTTGACATGGGCGGCACCAGCACCGACGTCTGCCTGGTCACGGACGGCCGCCCCGGCGTGACGCGCGAGTACCGGATCGCCGGCCTGCCCCTCAACGTGCCGATGATCGACATCGCGACGGTCGGCGCCGGCGGCGGCAGCATCGCGGATGTCGACCGCGGAGGCATCCTCAAGGTCGGCCCGGAGAGCGCCGGTGCCAACCCGGGGCCGGCGGCGTACGGAAAGGGCGGCACGGCCTTCACGGTTACGGACGCCAACGTGCTGGCCGGGCGGATCCGGCCGGAGGCGTTTTTCGGCGGCCGGCTGCGGCTCGACGCCGGGGCGGCTGAGTCGGCGCTCGCCTCGCTCGCGGACCGCGTCGGGCTGCCGCGCCGGGAAACCCTCGACGGCGTGCTCCGGCTGGTGAACGTCACGATGGCGCAGGCGATGCGGCTGGTGTCGATCGAACGCGGCTACGACCCGCGCGACTACACGATCGTGGCGTTCGGGGGATCGGGGCCGCTGCACGCGGCCGCGGTGGCGGCGGACCTCGGCATCGCGCGCGTGCTCGTGCCGGTCAATCCGGGACTCCTCTCCGCGTACGGCCTGCTGATCGCCGACACGCGCCAGGATTTTTCCATCACCCGCGTGCAGCCGGCCGGCCGGGTCCGCGACGCCGCGGCCGCGGAGGTGTTCGCGGACCTCGAAGCCCGCGCGCGCCGCGAGTTCGAAGCGTACGAACGGCCCTGGAGCGACGTCCGCTGCCGCCGCGAGATGGACCTTCGCTACACGGGCCAGGCGTACGAGATCAGCGTGCCCGCCGACGGCCTCCGGATCGCCGATGTGGTGGAAGCGTTTCACGAGGCCCATCGGACGCGGTACGGACACGCCGTGCGCGATCAAGATGTCGAGGTGGTCGGCTACCGGCTGATCGCGGCGGCGCCGTCTCCGCTCCGCAGCGTCCGCTCGGCCCCCGGCGGGCGGCGCGGCGGCGCGCCGCCCGCCGCGGGATACCACCCGCGGGACGAAATCGAACCCGGCACGCGCCTCCGGGGGCCGTGCGTGGTCGAAGAGCCGACGGCGACCACGTACGTACCCGAAGGCTGGTCGGCCCGGGCGGACCGACTGGGGAACCTGGTGCTGGAGGCCGGCGAATGAATCCCGTGACCCTGTCCGTCATCGGCCACGCCTTCGCCGCGACCGCGGAAGAGATGGGCGTCAACCTCTACCGCTCGGCGCACTCGACGATCGTCCGCGAAGTGCGCGACATCGCGACGGCGATCCTCGACCCGCGCGGCAACACCGTCGCGATCGCAAACTACATCCCGCAGCTGCTGAACGCCATCGACCCCGCCGCCGCCGCGATCGCCGAGCAGTACGAGTTCGCCGGCCTCCAGGACGGCGAGGCCTTCATCACCAACGATCCGTTTCACGGCGGCCAGCACATCAACGACGTGCTGTTGTTCACCCCGATCCGCTTCGACGGACGGCTGCTCGGCGTCACATGCGCCAACGTCCACCACCTCGATCTCGGCGGCGGCGCCGCGGCCAGCAACGCCCGCGCCACCGACGTCTTCCAGGAAGGCATCGTCTTCCCGCCGATGCGCATCCCGCTGGACGCGGGGTGGCGGGCCAGCCCGTTCGGCAAGTTCTTCGCCGCCAACGTCCGCGCGCCGCGCACCGTGCTGGCCGATTTCGACGCGCAGATCGCCGCCTGCCGGACCGGCGAGGCACGGGTGAAAGCGCTCGCGCGCAAGTACGGCCCGGACGCGATCGCGGAGTTCACAACGAACGTCCAGGACTACGCGGAACGCATCTCGCGCCAGGCCATCAGCGCGATCCCCGACGGCGAGTACCGCGGAGAGGCGTACATGGAGGACGACGGCACGGACGCGGGCCCCTTCTACGTCCGCGTCGCGGTCCGCATCGCCGGCAGCGAGATGACGATCGATTTCTCGGGCACCGACGGCCAGGCCAAGGGCTTCATCAACGTGCCGTGGGGCTCGACGCTGTCGAGCGTGCGGACGACGGTGGTCGCGATCCTCGGCGTGACGCACATGCTCGTCAACGCGGGTAGCATGCGGCCGGTGCGCGTCACCGCGCCGCTCGGTTCGCTCGTCAATCCGCGCTGGCCGGCCGCGACGCGGGCGCGCACCAGCGCATGTTACAAGATCTTCGACGCGATCAACATGGCGCTCGCGCCGGTGCTGCCGAGGCAGGTCATGGCGCCGGGGTTCGACGCGCAGACGGGCATTACGTTCGGCCACCGCGCGGGCGGCCACACGCGCATCCTGTCCGAGGTGCTGGGCGCGGGCAACGGCGCGCTGTGGTGCCAGGACGGCGCCGACGGGATGATCATGCCGCTCACCAACGGCCATAATACGCCGGTCGAGTCGGTGGAGATCGAGTTCCCGTTTCTGGAGGTGACGCGGTACCGGCTCGTGCCGAACTCGGGCGGCGACGGCGAGTACCGCGGCGGCCTCGGGATGGAGCGCGCCTACCGGATCCTCGAAGACGACGTCACCTTCGGCCTGCATTCCGACCGCCACCGCCACGGCGCGCCGGGCCTCTTTGGCGGCGGCACCGGCGCGCCGGGCGCGTGCGTGCTGGTGCGCGACGGCGCGGCGCGCGTCCTCGGCTCGAAGGTGCACGAGACGCTGCGCCGCAACGACCGCCTCGTCGTGCGGGCGGGCGGCGGCGGAGGGTACGGACCGGCCGAACGCCGTTCCGAGGACCGCCTCGCGAGAGACGCGCGCGAAGAACGGCAGACGCGCGGCGCGCCGGTCCCCGAGCCGGCGGAAGACCTCTAAGCCGGCGGCTTCGGCCTAATCCGCGGTCACGGCCGATTTGGCGCCGGCGGCTCCGGCGGACGGCCTCGCCCTGAAGTAGCCGATCACCGCGTCCGCGACGTACGCCAGCAGTTCGTCCGTCATGTGCGGGCCGGCCGGGATCGACAGCGTCTCGCGGCAGAGCCGCTCCGCCACCGGAAACTGTCCCGCCCGCGTCCCGTACTGCTCCATGACGGGACGCGCCAGGTGCAGCGGCGTAGGGTAGAGCGCGATCCCCTCGATCCCGCGGGCGGCAAGCGCCTCGCGCAGCCCTTCGCGCTCGGGAGTCCAGACCGTATAGTGCAGGTACGACGGCGCCGCCCACGGCCGGGACGGCGGCAGCCGCAGCGGCAGCCCCGCGTCCCGGAAGCGCTCGGTGTAGTAGGCCGCCGCGCGGCGCCGGTGCGCGACGAACGACGGCAGCATGCGGAGATCGATGCGCGCGAGCGCCGCGCACAGCTCGGTCATGTGCATGTTGTAACCGACCCACCGCTGGTCGTACCACGTCGGGTCCGTCCGCCGCACGAAACTGATGTGCTCGTCCCGTACGCGGCCCTGGTCGCGCAGACTCGCCAGCCCTTCGGCGAGGTCCCGATCGTCCGTCACCGCGCCGCCGCCGGGTCCGAACGCCGTGATCATCTTCCCGGAGAAGCTGAAGAACCCCATGTCGCCGATGCCGCCGGCGCGCCGCCCCTTGTACTCCGCGCCGAGCGCATGGGCCGCATCTTCGATCACGAACAGCCCGTGGCGCCGCGCGGTTTCCATGATCGGATCCATGTCGCACGGAAAACCGTAGTCGTGAATCGCCACGACCGCGCGCGTACGCGGCGTCACCGCGGCGGCAATCGCGTCGGGGCGGACGTTGGACGTGTCGGCGTCGGCCTCGGCGAAGATCGGGGTCGCCCCGCGCTTTATCACCGCCGCCAGCACGCCGACATAGCCGTTCGCCGGCAGGATCACCTCGTCGCCCGGCCCAATGCCCTTCGCGTCGAGGGCCAGCAGGCAAATCGACGTGCCGGAGTTGGCGGTCGCACCGTACCGGCGGCCGCACCACGCGGCCAGCTCGATCTCGAAGCGCTCGGTCTCTTCCCCGCCGTACGTCCTTCCGGTCTCGAGAATCTCGAGGGCCTTCTGTCGCTGCTCGGGCGTCGGTATCATCTTGCGGTTGGGAATCTGCATGCGCACCACCGTAGGTGAGAGTCGCGATCGACCGGCGTCAGTCCGCCGTCGCCGCGTGTTCCGGGGCCGCAGCGGCCTCGGGAAATCCGTACAGTTCGCGCGCCGTCTCGTAAAAGATGCGCCGGTGGAGCTCGTCCGGCATGCGCGGGAACGCGTCCGTCGGCGAGTCGAAGTCCCAGTGCGCGTAATCCGACGCGAACATGAGCGTCCGCTCCGCGCGGTTCCACTTGAACACCTCGAGGAGATCGGCCGGCCGGTCCGGCTCCTCGAGCGGCTGCGACGTGAACCGGACATGCTCCCACACGTATTCGCTCGGCGGCCGCTTGACCCACGGCGTCTGATGCCGCAGCCCGCGCCAGTCGGCGTCGAGCCGCCAGAGAAACGGCGCGAGCCACGCGTAGCCGCCTTCGATGAACACGGCGCGGAGCTTCGGAAATCGCTCGAAGACGCCTTCGAAGATCATGCTCGTGAGATGCGTCATGTAGCCCTGCGGCCGGACTTGGCGGTTCTCGACGTAGTAGGAGCCGTAGCCGGCCACGGACGGCTGGCCGTTGATGCCGGCGCCTTCGCTGCCCGTGTGGAGCGCGAACGGCAGGCCGAGCGCTTCGCAGGCTTCGAGGATCGGCTGATAGTAGCGGTTGCCGTACGGCAGCCGCGCGCCGTTCGCAACCAGGACCTGGACGATGGCCGGATGGCGGCCGATCCGTTCGATCTCCCGGACGGCCTGCGGCACGTCCTGGGTCGCGATCAGCATCGCGCCGCGAAGACGGGCGTCCCGCGCCAGCCAGTGCTCGATCAGATAGTCGTTGTACGCGCGGGCGAGCGCGGCGGCGTAGTCGGCGTTCGGCAGCGTCCCGAGCGGCCGGAGTTCCTGGCCGAGCAGGATCGCGTACCGGACGTGGAAACGGTCGAGCAGCTGCGCGCGCATGAGATCCAGGTCGGAACCGGGGAACCCGTCCTTCGGCCAGGAGTCGCCGCGGTAGCCGCGGTCGCCGCCGTTCAAGTAGCCGACGCCGGGGAGGTTGATCCCCCACTCCCGCACGTCTTCCTGGTAGGCGCGGGGCAGGTACGGCCACAGCGAGGTCATCTTGCCGTCCTTGAATCGGTTGTGCACGTCGCAATCGATGATCGGCATCGCCCTGAGACCGTCGGTCACGTCCGTCCTCCTCCTTACGCGTGCAACACGACGAGATCGCCTTCGGTGGTGACTTCAAACGTCTCCAGCGTCACGTCCTCCTCGAGTTGCGCCGCCGCGGCGCCCCGCTCGACGGTGACATCGTACGTTTTCACACGCATGCGGTGCGGGTTGAAGTACGTGCGGCCGGTGGCGATCTCGAACTCCCAGCCGTGCCAGGGACATTGGATGATTTCCCGGTCGCGGCCGTAGACGTACTGGTACGGAGGGCCCGGCAGCGTGGTGCCCTTCACCCGGCCTTCGCACAACGGCGCCCCCTGATGCGGGCAGCGGTTGCGCAGCGCGTAGAAGCGACCGCCGATGTTGAACACCCCGATGGAACGTCCGTCGACCGTAACGATCCGCCGGCTTCCCGGCGGCAGCTCCGTGATCGTCCCCACGAGGTGCCGCCTCATACGTAGGTCTTCGCCGGTCGCCCCCAAACTCCCACAGCGCTGCACGGCCGCCGGCCGCGGTCGGCGGACGGTCCGGGCGGCGCCTACAACGCGGCGGTCGCGCCGCGGCGCAGCCACCGGCCCCGCCCGCGCACGGCCGTGACGCCGCTCCGATCGAACACGACGTCGCCGCGGCTGATCGTGTAGACCGGCCAGCCGCGGACCTCGCGCCCGTCATAAACGGAATAGCCGGCGCGCGAACGCATCGACGCGCCGTCGATCGTCCGGGATGCCTCGGGATCCCAGATCACCACGTCGGCGTCGGAGCCGACCGCGATCGTCCCCTTCCGCGGGTACAGACCGAAGAGCTTGGCGACGTTCGTGCTGGTGAGCTCGACGAAACGGGAGAGCGTAATCCGCCCGCCGCGCACGCCCTCCGAGTACAGCATCGGCATCAAGGTCTCGAGGTCGGCGACGCCGTTGCGCACCGTGGCCACGGTGAGCGACGGGTCGAGTTTCTGGCGCAGCGTCCAGGGGGCGTGGTCGGTGCAGACGCTTTGGACGTCGCCGCTGCGCAGGCCGGCCCAGATCGCCGCCACGTCGGTCGCATCACGGAGCGGCGGCGCGCCGGTGTACTTGGGACCGTCCGGCTCCTCGAGGCGCTCGCGCGTGAGATACAGGTACAGCGGCCGGGTTTCCACGTACACTGGAAGGCCCTCCGCGCGCGCCGCCCGGCAGCGGGAGAGCGCCGCCGCGGACGAGAGGTGCACGACGTAAATCGGCGCCCCGGTGGCCTGCGCGAGCGCGATCGCGCGCTCGGTCGCGACCGACTCGGTGTAGATCGGACGGCTGTCCGGGTAATATCGCAGACCCGCGCGGCCTTCCTCCGCGAGGCGCCCCTTGAGAAACCGCTGCAGTGCGCCGTCTTCGCAGTGCATCAGCACGATCAGGCCGCTCTTCGCGGCCGCGTCCATCGCGCGCAGATACATGTCGGCTTCCGCGTCGAAATTGTCGCGGCTCATGAAGAGCTTGAGGCTGGCGTGCCCCTGCGCCGCCAACGCGGCCACCTCGTCCACGGCGGCGGGCGTCGGCTCGGTGAGCACAGGATGCAGGATGAAGTCGACGGCGGCGTCGCGCGCAGCCGCGGCGAGATCGCGCTCCAGCGCATCCCGCAGGCGCTCGCCCGCCCACTGGAACGTCATGTTGCCGATCGTGGTGATGCCGCCCGCGATCGCGGCCTGCGACCCGGTGAAGAAGTCATCCACCCACAGCTCGCGTCCCGGTTCGGGGCGCGCCGCCTGGCTGAGGTGCACGTGGACGTCGACGCCGCCTGGAAAGACGTAGAGGCCGGACGCGTCGATCTCCCGGCCCGCCCGCATCTCCCCGCCGAGCTGCGCGATTTTCCCGGCGCAGATACCGATGTCGGCGACGCCGTCCGCGGCGGCGGTGACAACCCGCCCGCCGCGGACCACGAGGTCACATTCCATGGGCGGCTGAAAAAACGCTAGTTGAGGTACCGTGCGGGGTCGACGGGAACGCCGTTCCGCCGCACCTCGAAGAACAAGTGCGGCCCGGTGCTCCAGCCGGAGCTGCCGATGCGTCCGATGGCCTGGCCCGGCTCAACCTCCTCGCCGGGGTTCACGAGGGCGGCCGAGAGATGCGAGTACGTCGTCTGGAACCCGCCGCCGTGGTCGAGCACAACGATGCGCCCGTAGCCGGACTTCCAGCCCACAAAGAGGACCACACCGGCGCGCGCCGCGATGACCGGCGACCCGTAGCGCGTAGCGATGTCGACCCCGGTATGAAATTCCCTGGTTCCAAAGATCGGGTGCATGCGCCAGCCGAAGCGCGACGTGATGACGCCTCCGGACGGCCGCAGCAGTGCGAGGGACAACGCCTCGGCCGCCGCCGGTGGCGTCGCCGCGGCGGACGGGGCCGCCCCCCGTTCCGCCGGCACACCGCCGGCAACGTTTGCGCGCGGGGACAATTCGGCGTCGCCCCCCCTCGCCGCCGCCGGGGCCGCCTCGCGCCCAGTCCATGGAAGAGCGACGGCCGCCGCGAGCTGCAAGACCCCGGGCGCCGGGGCTCTCATCACGGCGGGTGTGACGTTCTCCCCGCCGGCCGCCGCCGGGCGATCCCCGATGGCCGGCGTCCCTCCGTAGCTGATGACAGCCGCGCCGATCCCGATTACCAGCATCCCGCACGTCGCGGCAGCGGCCGCGACAAACCGCACGCCGGCGGCCCGGCGCCTCTCGGACGAGGCCATGGATCCTCCTGGAGTCTTTCCGCGGATTTGCGGGGCGAACACAACTGGCAACCGTACGGTGAGCGGGCACCACGTCCCGCCCAGTCAGGGCGAGCGAGAGCCGGTGTCCGAGCAGTGTCTCGTGACTTGCCCCGACAACCTTGTTGGGGCGAAGCGGGGCAGATTCCTGCCGGTCAGTTGAGGTAACGGGCGGGATCCAGCGGCACGCCGTTCCGCCGCACCTCAAAGAACAGGTGCGGACCGGTGCTCCAGCCGGAGTTGCCGATGCGGCCGATCAGCTGGCCCTGCGTCACCCGCTGACCGGGGCTCACGAGGGCCGCGGACAGGTGCGAGTACGCCGTCTCGATGCCGCCGTCGTGATCGAGCACGACGATTCGGCCGTAGCCGGACTTCCAGCCGACAAAGCGGACCAGACCGGCGCAGGCCGCCACGACCGGGGAGCCGTACCGAGTCGCGATATCCATGCCGGTGTGAAATTCGCGACCGCCGAAAATTGGATGGACCCGCCAGCCGAACCGGGAGGTGACGATCCCGCCGGCCGGCCACAGCAGCGCGAGATGGCTCGCCGCACCGGAACCGGGGGCCGCCGGCAATGCCGCCGCGCGCGACGGGACGGAGGTGCGTTCGGGCGCGGCCGGGCGAACCGACGCCGCCGGGGCGGGAACCGGCGTTGCCGGGTGCGGAATGGTCAGCACGCGTCCGAGCTTGAGCACCGAGTTTTCGGTGAGACCGTTCGCGGCGGCCAGCGCATCGACGCGGACGCCGGCGGATAGGGCGATCGCCCACAGCGTGTCGCCGGCGACGATGGTATGGCGAGTCTCCGGCAGGGCGGCCGCGCCTTGAAGCTGCGGCGCGGCCGGCAGCGGCAGCGCGGGCATGCGGAGATGAACAGTCGCCGTCACGCCGGCCGGCGCATGCCGGCCGTCCCCCCCGATCGGCTCCCGCGCGAAAGCCGGCGCCGGAACCGCTGCGCAGACCGCGCTCACCACGGCCGCGGCCACCCGCCTCCACGAGGTCGGCATTGACCCTCCCATGGAAGTTCGGTTGTGCGTTACGGTGCGGGGGTTAAAACGGCAGGCGATCGTGCGCGAGGCGGACGCGGGCATGCGTCCGAACGATGTCCGGTGGCTCTCCCCCAATCGGGGGCTTAAGCCGGGGCCGCGCGGATTCCTGCTCCGCGCGGCCCCGGCTGTGTCGTGTGTCTCTCGACTGCGGTCGAGCCGTCCCAGACAGACCGGACGGGCTAAGCGTCCTCCTCCGCGCTCTTGATGATCGAGCGCAGGAAGCCCGCGTTGTTCGGCGTCTTGCGCAGCCGGTCGAGGATCAGCTCCGTCATCGCGACGGTGTCCAGCGACTCCAGGCTCTTGCGGAGCACCCAGACCTTCCGCAGCTCCTCCTCGGTGAGCAGCAGCTCCTCGCGCCGGGTCCCGGAGAGCTTGATGTCGATCGCCGGGAAGGTGCGGCGCTCCTGCAGCTTGCGGTTGAGGTGGAGCTCCATGTTGCCGGTGCCCTTGAACTCCTCGTAGATCACGTCGTCCATCCGGCTGCCGGTGTCGATCAGCGCCGTCGCGACGATGGTGATGCTGCCGCCTTCCTCGATCTTCCGCGCCGCGCCGAAGAACCGCTTCGGGCGGTGCAGCGCCGCGGGGTCGAGGCCGCCGGAGAGCGTCCGGCCGCTCGGCGGGATGACCAGGTTGTTCGCGCGCGAGAAGCGCGTGAGGCTGTCGAGCAGGACGACGACGTCGCGGCCGCCCTCGACGAGGCGCTTTGCGCGCTCGAGGACGAGGTCGGCGACCTGCACGTGCTCTTCCGGCGGCCGGTCGAAGGTGGACGCGACCACCTCGGCCTCCACCGAGCGGCGCATGTCGGTGACCTCTTCCGGCCGCTCGTCGAGCAGCAGCACCATCAGGTAGACTTCCTGGTGGTTCTGCACGATGCTCTGGCCGATCTTCTTCAGCAGGGTCGTCTTGCCGGCCTTCGGCGGGGAGACGATCATCGCGCGCTGGCCCTTGCCGATCGGCGCGAAGAGATCCACGATCCGCACGGTGAGGTCGCTCTGCGGCAGCTCGAGCTTGAGCCGCTCGTGCGGGAAGACCGGCGTCAGTTTTTCGAAATCGGGCCGCGAGCGCGCCTGCTCGGGGTCGAGGCCGTTGACGGCCTCCACCCGCAGCAGCGCGTAGTACTTCTCGTTGTCCTTGGGGGCCCTGACCTGCCCGAGCACTTCGTCGCCCACGCGCAGGCCGAACCGCTTGATCTGCGAGGGGGAGACGTAGATGTCCTCGGATCCCGGCAGATAGCCGCTCGTGCGGAGGAAGCCGTACCCCTCCTGCATGATCTCGAGGATGCCGGAGCGGAACATCAGTCCGCTCTGCTCGGTTTGGGCTTGCAAGATCTTCATAATCAGCTCCTGTTTACGGTAGCGTCGAACATTTTGGACGTTGAGTTCTTTGGCGAGGTCCTGCAGTTCGTTGAGATTCTTGCCCTCCAGCTCCGCGATTGGCACGCCCGCGCCACCTCCACGCCTCCCGGCCTAGAGGGCCGCGCCGCGGTGGCGCGGCCGGCCGGCGAGGTGCGGGCTCCGCGCTAGGGACCGGTCGCTTCGACGTACCCGGCGCGTCCCCGCGGGCCCGTGAGCAGCAGCAGCACCTTGTCGTTCGGTTTGAGATCCCCGGCCGCGGCCGGCTTGTCGTTCCGGTAGATCGCGACCTGCGGCGTCAGCGCGTAGCTCGTCACCGCCTTCTGGTCGTTGGCGATCGTGATGTCGCTCTTGCTGACGGACGCGAGCGTCCCCGACACATAGTTGAACCGCTTCTGGGCGTCCATGATCGCCGCCACCGCCCCCGCCGCCTCGCCGCGGGTCGTCGGCGCGTTCGGTCGGAACTGGTTGTTCGTCGCGGCCATCAGCTTGTGATCGATCGCCACGGCGACGTAGCCGTGGAGCGGCGCGGGAACGTCCGCCGCGTCGCTCACCGCGAGCTGCGCCTGCGACTTCTGCGTCGCCTCGCCCTGGAGGCCGAGCGCCCGCACGAGCAGCGCGGAGAATTCGGCCCGCGTCACCCGCGCCTGCGGCCGGAACGTGTTGTCGGGGAACGCGGTGAGGATGCCCTTCTGGAACTCGAGGTTCACGGTCACCGGCTTGTCCTTCAGCGGAAAGATCGCGGAGATATTGTAGGTGCCGGGCCCCACCACGTGGCTGTCCTGGTCCTTCTGCAGCCAGCGCGTGTTGAACGTCATCGACTTTCCGGCCGCGAGGAACAGCGGCTGCGGGTTCGCCACAAACGTCTGGCCGAGCGACCACCGCGCGATCTGCTCGTCGCCGCGCTTGATCACGAAGTCGTAGTACTGCGTCGTCGGAAACTCGAACTTCACGTCCGCCTTGCCGGTGTTCGTGATGGTGAAGGTCAGGTCCACCGGGTCGTCGATCCCGTACACGGAGCGGTCGGTCGTCAACGTGTAGGTGACGTCGTCCTGGGTCACCGTGGCCTTCTGTTCCGACGCGGCGCCGGTGTTGAGCAGCGCGGCGATCGTCGGCCGCACCGACTCGGGAATTTCGGCGAGGTCTTTGAAGTTCGGGATCTGCCCGCTGCCCTTCACGTCGAGGCCGCGCGCGAGCGCCTCGACGACGGCGAGGCGCGTGATCGGCTGGTCCGGCTTGAACGTCCCGTCCGGATAGCCGCCGATCACACCCACGATCGACAGTTTTTCGATCGCGCGCGCGTACGCGCTGCCCTGCGTGTCCGAGTACAGCGCCGCGCCCGCGGGTCCCGCAAGGGTCAGCGCGAGCGCGGCCGCCGCCGCGACGGCGGCGAACCGTTGTGTGAGCGCGGGTGCGATCATCTTTTTCATCGTGCTTCTCCTCCCCCTCACTCTACCCACCGGCGCCGTCCCGGAGACCGGCCCGGCGTCGCGCGAGTTACGGCCGCGCGGACCCGGATGCGGCGGCGCGGCGTGTGCGGCCGCGGAGGCTGAAGGACGTCGCCGGCTGGAGATCTCGCCATACGCAGGTTGGTCGTCGCGATCGGTCGAAGCGCGGACAGACCATCTCAATGTTGCGCCGCGTATTCGGCGCACGGCAGACTTCTCCTCCCTACGGCCGCTCCATCCGCTCGACGGCCGTCACGCCGGCGAGGTCGAGTGTGTTGCGCAGTGCCCGCTGCGAGGCGCCGACCAGCACCAGCCGCGCCGCGGTCAGGGCCGCGTCGTCCGTCAGCACCCGGCACTGTCCGTAGAATACGTGAAACGCCTCGGCGAGTTCCCTCGCGTACGCGCACAGGCGCTGCGGCTCCCGCCGCGTCCCGGCCGCGAACACCACATCCGGCATCGCGGCGATCCGTTTCGCGAGGCTCCATTCCTCGGGAGTGCTCAGCGGGAGAAGATCCGTGCGCCGGGCGTCAGGGAGCGGGACGCCCTGGCGCTCCGCTTCCCGGAGAATGCTCGAAATCCGGGCATGCGCGTACTGTACGTAGTATACCGGATTTTCGGCGGATTGGCGCGTCGCGAGCGCAAAATCAAAGTCCATCGGCGCCGACGGACTCGTCAGGATGAAGAAAAACCGCGCCGCGTCCCGGCCGACGGCCTGAATCAGCTCGCCGAGCGTGATGAACTCCCCGCTGCGCTTGCTCATCCGCACGGCCTCGCCCTCATTGCGGAGCCGCACGTGTTGGTAGAGGATAAACTCCATCGTCTCCGGGTCGTGCCCGAGCGCCTGCAGGCCGCCCCGGACGCGGGCGGTGTCGCCGACGTGGTCCACGCCCCACACGTCGATAAGGTGCTCATACCCGCGCGCGTACTTGTCCATGTGGTAGGGAACGTCCGCGGCAAAGTACGTCGGGCGGCCGTCGCTGCGCACGATGACGCGGTCCTTGTCGTCCCCGAACTGCGTCGAGCGGAACCACAGCGCCCCGTCCTGCTCGTACACCACGCCGCGGCGGCGCAGCTCGGCGAGACACCGCTCGACCGCGCCGCTCT
The DNA here is from genome assembly GCA_035691305.1 of bacterium. Lineage (NCBI taxonomy): Bacteria > bacterium. The sequence goes on along the minus strand of DASSJF010000082.1, from coordinate 66,259 downwards.
CGTGCAGGGTCCGCTCGCTGAACCAGGTGTCGAACGTGATCCCAAATTCCTCCAGCGTCGTGCGGATCTGGCCGAGCAGCAGACGCAGCGCCGTGTCCCGGATCAAAGGCAGGCGCTCGGCGGACGGGACGTCGGCGAGCCCGGCCCCGTGCTCGTCGACGATCCGCCCCGCGATGTCGCGGACGTAGTCCCCCCGGTAGCCGTCCTCCGGGAACTCGGCCGGCCGGTTGAGCAGCTCGAGGTAGCGCGCCTCGACTGAGCGCGCGAGCGTGTCCACCTGCGTGCCGTAGTCGTTCACGTAATACTCGCGGGCCACCGCATAACCGAGCGCGTCGAGGAGCCGCGCGATCGTCTCGCCGACCGCGCCGTTCCGGCCCGTGCCGACGTGCAGCGGGCCGGTCGGGTTCGCGCTCACATACTCGACCAGCACGCGGCGGCCGCGACCGACGTCGGTGCGCCCGAACCGCCGGTCCTCCGCGTGCGCGCGGCGCAGCCAGCGGTGGAGGAACGCCGGCGCGAGGTGCAGGTTGAGGAAGCCGGGGCCGGCGATCTCGACGGCGCGCAGATCGTCCGAGGGCGCGGGGAGGTGGGCCTTGATCGCGGCGGCGATCTCCCGCGGCGGGCGGCCGAGCATCCGCGCCAGCATGAGCGCCGCGTTCGCGGCGTAGTCGCCGTGCTTGGGGTCCCGGGGCGGTTCGACCTCGAACGGCGGCAGCGGTTCCGGGGGCGCCGGAATGGCGCCCGCCGCCGCCGCCCGTCCGATCGCGTCCGCGACGAGCCGCCGGAGTTCCTGAGTGACCACGCTAGAGCCGGATTTCGCCCACGCGGCTCGGTTCCTGGATGTGAATGGTGTCGATGAACCGAACCTGCCGGCTCTGGGCGGTCATGACGATCGAGTGAGTGCGGACGCCGCCGCCGAAAAAGCGGACTCCGCGGAAGAGCTCGCCGTCCGTGATGCCGGTCGCCGCGAAGAGTAGGTTGCCGCCGGAGCACAGCTCGTCGGTTCGGAAAATGCGCTCGGGGTCCGTGATGCCCATCTCGTGCGCCCGCTGGCGTTCGGCGTCGTTGCGGTACCAGAAGCGGCCCTGGATCTCGCCGCCGAGGCAGCGCAGCGCGGCCGCGGTGAGCACCCCTTCCGGCGCACCGCCGATGCCCATTACGGCGTGCACCGCCGTACCGGACACCGCGGCCGAGATCGCCGGGGCCACGTCGCCGTCGGAGATCAGCTTGATCCGCGCCCCGGCCGCCCGCACCGCCGCGATCAGATCGGCGTGGCGCGGCCGGCTCAGGATGACGACCGTGATGTCTTCGATCCGGCGGCGCAGGCACTCCGCCAGCACCTGCAGGTTCCGCTGCGGCGGCCAGCGCAGGTCCACCTTGCCGGCCGCCTGCGGGGGCACGACGAGTTTCTCCATATAGATGTCGGGCGCGTGAATGATGCCGCCGCGCTCGGCCACGGCCAGCATGGCGATCGAGTTCGGGAGGCCGTTCGCCACCAGGTTGGTGCCCTCGACCGGATCGACCGCGATGTCTACGGCCGGGCCCCGGCCCGCCGCGCCCACTTCCTCGCCGATGAAGAGCATCGGCGCCTCGTCGCGTTCGCCCTCGCCGATCACGACCCGCCCGTGAATCGGCAGCGCCGTGAGCATCTCGCGCATCGCGGTCACGGCGGCCTGGTCGGCGCGGGTCGTATCGCCCTCGCCCATGTGGCGGGCGGCGGCGATCGCCGCCGCCTCGGTGACCTTCACGACATCCAGAACGAGCGTCTGCTCCACCGGCGGCCTCCGGGCTGTACGCCGTAACGCTCCGCGGCTAGGCGGGCTTTTCCTCCAGAACGACCGGGACCTTCCGCGTCGTCGTCCCGCGCACGATCGTCAGCGTCACGGTCTCCCCGATCTTCTTGCTGATGACGTCACGGACGAAATCGCTCCAGGTGTCGACCTGCTCGGAGCCCACCGCGGTGATGATGTCGCCGGACGCGAGGCCGGCCTTCTCCGCGGGCGAGCCCTTCTCCACGCTGCGGACCAGCACGCCGTGGTTCGATCCGAGGCTGTAGGCCCGCGCGGTCTGCGCGTCCACGTCGCCGCCGTACACGACGCCGACCCACGGCCGCACGATGTGGCCGAGGGCGATCAACTGCTGCATCTCCGACCGCGCGAGGTCGCTCGGGATCGCGAACCCGATCCCCTGCGCGTTCGGGATGATCGCCGTGTTGATACCGATGACGCGCCCCGACGTGTCGACGAGCGCGCCGCCGCTGTTGCCGGGGTTGATCAACGCCGACGTCTGGATCAGGTTCTCCACGATCAGGTTCGGCAGCTGAATGTTGCGGTTGAGCGCGCTGATGACGCCGGTCGTGACCGTGCTGCCGAGCCCGAACGGGTTCCCGATCGCGATCGCGATCTGGCCGACCTGGAGGTCGCGGCTCGAGCCGAGGGCCGCGGCGGGCAGCGGCTCCGCCGACTCGACTTTGATCACGGCGAGGTCGGCGATCGGGTCCGTGCCGACGATTTTGCCGGCCAACACCTTGCCGCTCAGCAGCGTCACCTTGATCTTCTGCGCGCCCTGCACCACATGGTTGTTGGTGAGGATGTAGCCGTCGGGCCGCACGATCACCCCGGAGCCCGCGCCCTGCTGCGGGAAGACGCCGAACATCGTCTGGACCTGCGCTTCGGTGTCGATGTTGACCACCGACGGCCGGACGTGCTTCACAACGTTGATGACGGTATTCTCTTCCTGCGTGAGACCGACGGACGGAACCGGCGTGGGAAGAGCCGGCGCCTGCGCGGCCGGCGGGTTCGCGGCCGGCGCCTGTCCGGCCGGCGGCGCGGACAGCTGCTGCGGACCGCCCGGCGGCGCGGGGTGCCCCCCGAAGACCGGATGAAAGTATTGGGGAAGCACCATGCCCCCAACGCCCGCGCCTACGACCACGGCGGCCAGGGCCAGCACCACCGCCGCGGTATACCCCAGCCGGCCGCGGCGGGGCGCGGACGGAGCATCGGTAACCATTGAAGTATCCCTCCCTAACTGTCCCGGCGTTTCCATTATAACATCCGGTAAGATGGCGCCTCCGCCTCACGCTCCCGCGCGCGTTTGCCGCCTCGGAGGGCGTACGGTATAATCGCGCCGTGGCGAAACCCTCGGGGCGGGCCGTGCCGTGCTGAACTGGCTGAACCGGCCAAAGGTCGCCTCCTCCGGACGCCGGGAGATCCCCGCGGGCCTCTGGATCAAGTGTCCCCGCTGTACCGGCCTCGTATACCGCCGGGAGTTGGAGCGCGCCTATCGCGTCTGCCCGAGGTGCGGCTACCATCACCGGCTGTCCGCGGCCGAGCGCCTGGCGCTGGTGCTGGACGCGGGGTCGTTTCGCGAATTCGACGGACACCTCGCGCCCGACGATCCGCTTTCGTTCGTGGACGAGAAGCCTTACCCGCTGCGCGTGGACGAGGCACAGCGGCGGACCTCGATGCCGGAGGCTGTGCTGACCGGCACCGGCGCGATCGAGGGCGCTGGTCTCGTCGCCGCGGCGATGGAGTTCGCCTTCCTCGGAGGCAGCATGGGGTCCGTCGTAGGCGAGAAGATCGCCCGCGCGGCGGAGCGCGCCGCCGACTCGCGGACGCCGCTCGTCGTGTTTTCGGCGTCCGGGGGCGCGCGCATGCAGGAGGGGACGCTGTCCCTCATGCAGATGGCGAAGACCAGCGTCGCGCTGGCGCGCCTCGCCGACGCCGGCGTCGCCTTCATCTCGGTGCTCTGCGATCCCACGACCGGCGGCGTCGCCGCGTCGTTCGCGTTTCAGGGCGACGTCGTGCTCGCCGAACCGGGCGCCTTGATCGGGTTCGCCGGGCGGCGCGTGATCGAGCAAACGATCCGCCAGAAGCTGCCGGACGGGTTTCAGACGTCCGAGTTCGTGCTCGAGCACGGCCTGATCGACGCGATCGTCCCGCGCGCCGAGCTCCGCGCCACGCTGGGCCGCCTCCTGCGTCTGTGCGGCGCGCCGGTCGACGCCGCCTGGACGGACGCGGCCCGAGGCGCGGCCTGGCCGACCGAGGAGGTTCCTGCCGGTGAACAGCCGAGCGTCTGACGCGCCGGTCTCCGCGGGCGAGGCCCTCGAGCGCGAAGTCGCCGAGGTGGAGCGGCAGATCGGGGAGCTCCGCAAGATTACGAGCGTGCAGCGGATGGACCTCAACGCCCAGATTACCGTCCTCGAAGCGCGGGCGCAGGAACTGCGCGAGGCGATCGCCCGCGATCCGTCGCCGTGGCAGACCGTGCAGCTGGCCCGCCATCCGGAACGCCCCAAAGTCGGCGACTACGTCGCGGCGCTGGCGCGAGACTTCGTCGAACTGCGCGGCGACCGCATGCACCGCGACGATCCCGCGATCGTCGCCGGGCTCGGCTGGATCGACATGCCCGAAGGCGGCCGTGCCGCGGCGCTGATCGGCCACGCCAAGGGGCGCGACACCCGCGAGAACATCGCCCGCAACTTCGCGATGCCGAACCCCGAAGGCTACCGCAAGGCCGTCCGCGTGATGAAGCTCGCGGAGAAACTGCGCCTCCCGGTCGTAACGCTGATCGACACGCCCGGCGCCTACCCCGGCAAAGACGCCGAGGAACGGGGGCAGAGCGAGGCGATCGCGCACGCGCTGCTCGAGATGGCGCGGCTGCGCACGCCGATCGTCACCGTGATCACCGGCGAGGGCGGCAGCGGGGGCGCCCTGGCGATCGGCGTCGGCGACGCGGTGCTGATGCTCCGGCACGCGGTGTACTCGGTGATCTCCCCGGAAGGCTGCGCCGCGATCCTGTGGCGCGACGGCACGCGCAGCCGTGAGGCCGCGGCCGCGTTGCGCATCACCGCACCGGACCTCGAGGCGTTCGGCATCGTGGACGAGATCGTCCCCGAGCCGCCGGGCGGCGCGCACGCGAACCGCGGCGCCGCGGTCAACGCGGTGGCCGGCGCGGTCCGCCGCCACCTCGAACGCCTGCTCGAGCAGCCCCTCGATGCCCTGCTCCACGCCCGCTACGAGAAGTTCCGCCGCATCGGCCGCGTGCGCGAGATGGACGTCTCCCCGGCGCCGGTCGCCGGAATGACGTCTGCGCCGGCGAGTCCGCCGGCAGAGGGCTGAGATGGCCGACCGGGACCGCATCGACCTTGACGAGATTCGCGCGATCATTCAGCTGGCGGCTGAAGCAGACATCGCCGAACTCGAAGTGGAAGCCGCGCACGTCAAAGTCAAGGTGAAGAAGACGGCCCCGGTCACGGCCGCCGCGCCGTCCGCGGGCGGTCCCGCCCACCCGGGCGCCGAGGCCGCAGGAGCCTCGCCCGACGGCAGCCGCCCCGCCGGAGACGGCGCGGGGCGCTACGTCCCGATCGTCGCGCCGATGGTGGGCACGTTCTACCGAGCGCCGAAGCCGGACGCCCCGCCGTTCGTCAGCGAGGGCGACGTGGTGCAGACCGGCCAGACGGTCTGCGTGCTGGAAGCGATGAAGATGTTCAACGAGATCCCGAGCGAAGTGGCCGGCCGCGTCGTGCGCGTGCTCGCCGAGAACGGTGCGCCGGTCGAGTACGGGCAGCCGCTGTTCCTCGTCGACCCCCGGGCCTGATCCGCCCCGATGCTCTTCAAGAAGGTGCTGGTCGCCAATCGCGGGGAGATCGCCGTGCGCGTGATCCGCGCGTGCCACGATCTCGGCATCCTGACGGTGGCGATCTACTCCGACGCGGACCGCGCCTCGCTGCACGTGCAGATGGCCGACGAGGCGTTCTGCGTCGGCCCGGCACCGAGCCGCGAGAGCTACCTCAACGTCCCCGCCATCATGAGCACCGCCGAGCTCCTGAACGTCGACGCGATCCATCCCGGCTACGGCTTCCTCGCGGAGAACGCCCACTTCGCGGAGATCTGCCGCGACTGCAAGATCACGTTCATCGGCCCTTCGCCCGAGGCGATCGCGAAGATGGGCAACAAGTCGCAGGCCAAGGAGATCATGCGCCGGGCCGGCGTGCCGGTCGTCCCGGGAAGCTTCGGCCCGATCCGGGACGAGGCGGCCGCGCTGGCGACCGCGCGGGCGATCGGCTACCCGCTGATCATCAAGGCGGCCGCCGGCGGCGGCGGCCGCGGCATGCGCGTCGTCCACCGCGCGGACGACGTGGCCCGCGCGCTCGCGGCCGCGCACGCGGAGGCGGAAGCGGCGTTCGGCGACGGCGCGCTGTACGTCGAGAAGTACCTCGAAGAGCCCCGGCACGTCGAGATGCAGATCCTCGCCGACGGGCGCGGGACGATCGTCTCACTCGGCGAGCGCGACTGCTCCGTACAGCGGCGCCACCAGAAATTGATCGAGGAGGCGCCGTCGCCCGGCGTCACGCCGCGCCTCCGGCGCGCGCTCTCCCGGGCCGCCGTGCGCGCGGCCGAGGTGGTCGGCTACGCGAATGCCGGAACCGTCGAGTTTCTCGTCGACCAGGGCGAGCACTTCTACTTCATGGAGATGAACACGCGCGTGCAGGTCGAGCACCCGGTCACGGAGGCCGTGACCGACGTGGACATCGTCAAAGAGCAGATCCGCATCGCCGCGGGCGAGCGCATGACGATCCCGCGCGAGATCGAGCCGCGCGGCCACGCGATCGAATGCCGGATCAACGCCGAGGATCCGGGCCGGGACTTCCTGCCGTCGCCCGGGCCGATCACCGCCTTCATCCAGCCGGGCGGCCCCGGCATCCGGGTGGACACCCACGCCTTCGCCGGCTATACGATCCCGCCGCACTACGACTCGCTCGTCGCCAAGGTCATCGCCTGGGGTCGCGACCGCGACGAATCGATCGCGCGGATGACGCGCGCGCTGCGCGAGTTCGAGGTCGGCGGGATCCGGACGACCATTCCATTCCACCTCGCGGTACTCGACAATGCCTTCTTCCGGCGCGGCGAAGTCTACGTCAACTTCGTCCAGCGGCGCATGGACCTCTCCGCGATCAGAGCCTAAGCGTGAGCCCTTCTAAAGCGGCCGGCGCGGGGGCATAACAGCCGGTATCCGCCACGTCTGGGGGCCGGCATGGACCTGCGAAGCAAGCTAACCTACTGGTTTGCGGCGCTGCTGTGCGCCACGCTCGCCGCGCTGACCGCCCGAACCGTGCACGCCCAGGTCACGCTGCCGCAGTCGGTGACGGATCCCCACGGACGGTTCGCGATGAGCTTCCCGGTCGATTGGAACGTCGCCACCAGGATCGACGGCATGGTCGCGCTGCTGGGCGCCGGCCCGGCGAAGGCGGGGCACCGGCCGACGGTCAACGTGGTGGTGGAGCCTCTTCCAAATCCCATGCCGCCCCAGACCTACGCCGCGGCGGCCGAACAGCTGGCGAAGACCGCGTTTCACAAGTACACCGTCGTGCAGGAATCGGGCGCCAGCGTAGGCGGACGCCCGGCCTACTACCGCTACTTCACCTGGGAGACGAATACCGGCGTGACCCTGTACCAGTTGCAGGTCTTTTTGACGGACGGACAGACCGGTTACGTCGTCACCGCCACCACGCTCAACGACCACGACAGCATCATGCAGGACATGCCGATCATGACGCAGATCATCGAGACGTTCCGGGTAGGACCGCAGTAACCCCACAGGATCGGCAAGGCGGCGGCGCGAACCGTCGCGGCGAGAAGACCTGGGGGGAGTGCGCCTATGGGGATCGCGCTCGGCATTCTCATCATTCTCGCGATCATTCTGTGGAACGGCATCAAGGTCGTCCGCGAGTACCAGCGTCTCGTCGTCTTTCGGCTCGGCCGCAGCATCGGTCCGCACGGTCCCGGCGTCGTGTTCCTGATCCCGATCGTCGACAAGGCGGTGTGGGTGGATCTCCGCGAGGTGTTTCTCGAGATCCCGGCCCAGACGTGCATCACGAAAGACAACGCGCCGATCTCGATCGACTTCCTCATCTACTGGAAGGTCATCGACCCGTCGCTCAGCGTCATCCAGGTCGGCAACTTCGCCGGCGCGGCGCAGGGCATCGCGACGACCGGCCTGCGCGCCGTGATCGGCGACATCATTCTCGACGACGTGCTGGCCAAACGCGATCAGATCAACCAGATCCTGCGGACGAAGCTCGACGAGGTCACCGAGCGATGGGGCGTCAAGGTGACGACGGTCGAGATCCGCGAGATCACCCCGCCGAAGGACGTGCAGGAGGCGATGACCCGTCAGATGTCCGCGGAGCGCAGCCGGCGGGCCCTCGTCACCGAGGCGGACGGCAAGAAACAGGCCGCGATCACGATCGCAGAAGGCGAAAAGCAGGCGGCGATCCTCAAGGCCGAAGGCGACCGGCAGGCGGCGATCCTGCGCGCCGAGGGCTTCTCGCTCGCCCTGGACAAGATCTTCAGCGTCGCGAAGGACGTGGACACAAACACGATGAGCCTGCAGTACCTCGACGCTCTCAAGGCGCTCGGGTCGAGCGCGTCGACGAAGTTCGTGTTTCCGATGGAGTTCGCGCGCTTCCTCCAGCCGTTCGTCGCGCCCCCGACCAAGGGCGACGGCGGCGGGCGATGACTTAGCGGCTAGGTCATTGGCCGGTGAAGGAATCGGCGGGAGGGGTATGAATGGTGACGAGCCGGGCGAAATGCCCGGCGGAGGCGGGCCCGCGCTCGCGGGCGGCGCCGGATTCAACGACCGGCCCGCGAACATGCTGATCTGCGCGCTCGCCGCGCGCGACGGTAACGCCATCCTCTCGGTCTCGGGTGAATTGGATTTGGCCGCCGGCCCCGCGTTCCTCGGCTATCTCAAGCGGGCCTCGGACGGCGGCGCGCACGTCGTGCTCGACCTGAGCGGACTCCGCTACATCGACTCGACCGGGATCAACGCCCTCCTGAACGCGCACGCGAAGTTCGCGCGAACCGGCCGGCGCATCGCGCTGGCCGCGGTCCCGCCGACGATCCGCCGCATTCTCGGCGTCGTCGCCGTCGAGGACGTGATCCCGGTGTTCCCAACGGTGGAGGCGGCACTCGAGAGCCTGCGGAACCCGCCGAACGGGCAATAACCTCTCAGGGGGCCGTCAGGAACGCGCCGCCGCACGGACGGTCCCGCCGGCGCGCGCGAGAGAGAAACGGTGTCCGGACGCCGCGTCTTGGTGGGCATAAGGCAATCGACAGACCAGCCCGCGAGCGGCGCCAAGGGGAGACGGCAGCCGTCGCGGGGATCGGCCGCGACGACTGTGACCGGCAGGCAGCCAGAGACCACCTCGCTCGCCCACCTCGCGGCGATCGTCGAATCATCGAGCGACGCCATCTTCACGCAGAGCCTCGACGGCGTCGTTCTCACCTGGAACCGGGCCGCGGAGGAGATGTACGGCTTTGCCGCCGCGGAAGCAATCGGCCGGCCGCTTACCGCCCTGGTCGCGGCCGGCTCTCCGGAGGACGCCTCCCGGCTCCTCGGGCGGCTCACGCGAGGCGAGCGAATCGTCCAGCACGAGACGCGCTGGCAGCGGAAGGACGGCCGGTCCCTCGACGTATCCCTGACGATCTCGCCGATCTACGACGCCTCCGGCGCGCTCGCGGCGACCTCGACGATCGCGCGCGACGTCACGGAGCGCAAACGGGCCGAGCTGGCGCTGCGGGAGCTCAACGCCGAGCTCCGGCACAAGGCCTATCACGACGCGCTGACGGGGCTCCCGAACCGGGTCTTATTCGCCGACCGTCTTCGCCAGGCGCTGGCGCGGGCGCGGCGATACGGTCACCGGGTGGCCGTGTTCCTGATCGACGTGAACGGCTTCAAGCAGATCAACGACACGCTCGGCCACCACGCCGGCGACGACGTGCTCGTGGAAATCGCGTCGCGCCTGCGGGCCCGCATCCGCGAGAGCGATACCGTCGCGCGATGGGGCGGCGACGAGTTCAGCGCGGTGCTGTCCGACGTGCGGACGGCCGAGGACGCGGCGCGCGCGGCCGAGCGGCTCCTCGCGGCGTTCCGCGCGCCGATGCGCGTCGCCGCGCGCGAGCTCGGCGTCACGATCACGATCGGCATCTCGCTGTTTCCCACCGATGGGGAGGCGCCCGACGACCTGCTGCGGCGCGCCGACCACGCCATGTACCAGGCGGATGCCGCCGGCGAGCGCGAGAACAGGTTCGCGTTCTTCGGGCTGGTACGCTGACTCCGGATCCGCGCGGGCGGAGTGCCCGGAGCACCGCCCTGCCCCCGGGCAGGCGACCCACGGAGCGGCCGTCAGACCAAAGGCTCTCCGTCTGAGTCGGACGCGAACACGACGCGCAGCAGTTCCTCGACCGTCGTGACACCCTGCAGGGCCTTCTGCATCCCGTCGTGCCACATCGGCCGCATGCCGTACTCTTGCGCGGCCGCCCGCACCTGGCTGGCCGACGCCCTGTCCACCACAAGTGTGCGAAGCCGGTCGTTCATCTCCAGCAATTCGAACACGCCGAGCCGTCCCCGGTACCCCGTGCCGCTGCACTCTTCGCACCCGCGGCCTCGGTAGAGGCGCAACGTCTTGTGTTGACTCGGGTCGAGGCGCAATCGACGCAGGGCTTCAACCGGCGGTGAATACGCCTCCTTACACGCCGGACAGATCACCCGAACGAGCCGCTGGGCCAGCACACCGACGAGCGATGCCGTGACCAGGAACGGCTCGACCCCGATGTCTGCAAGGCGGAGCGGCACGCTGGGGGCGTCGTTCGTATGCAGGGTCGTCAGGACCAGGTGGCCGGTCATCGCCGCCTGCATCGCGATCTGCGCCGTCTCACGGTCCCGTATCTCTCCGATCAGCACCACGTCGGGGTCCTGTCGGAGAATGCTCCGTAGGCCCGAGGCAAACGTGAGTCCCGCTCTGGGGTTGACCTGCACCTGCTTAATGCCCGGCATGCGATATTCGACAGGGTCCTCGATGCTCACGATATTCCGTTCGCGTGTGTTGATTTGCGCCAACGACGCGTACAACGTCGTCGTCTTGCCGCAGCCGGTCGGCCCGGTGACCACGATCATCCCGTGCGGCGTGGCTATCAGATCATCCCAACTCGCCGCCATGTCACCGGAGAAGCCGATTTGCCGCAACGAGACGGCCGTGCCCGATTGTTCGAGCACCCGGATGACGACGCTTTCACCGAAGACGGTCGGCAACGTACTGACGCGGAAATCGTAGCCTTTCCCGTCGACGCGCATGTGAATCTGGCCGTCCTGCGGGACGCGCCGTTCAGCGATGTCCAGATTGGCCAGGATTTTCACGCGAGAGGCCAGCGCGGGCTGCAGCGCCTTCGGGGCCGTCATGATGTCCCGGAGCAGCCCATCGATACGGAAGCGCACCGTCAATTCCTGACCGCCCGGTTCAAGGTGAATGTCGCTCGCGCGTGCCTGCACGGCCTGTTGAACCACTTGGTTCACGAGACTGACGACCGGCGCGTCCTCCACCATCGAACGCAGCCGCTCAACGGTCACGTCGTCGTCCGGCGGCGAAGTCTCGACGGTGGCCTTATCGGACCCTGGGGACGCGGTCTTGAGAAATCGCGCGACCTCGGCGGCAATGCCGTGGCAGCGACTCTGGGCCCGGGCGATGTCCTCGACACTCGCCACCACGATGTCGATATCGAGCCCCGTCAGGAGCCGGATATCGTCGGTGGCCACCACGTTCGTGGGGTCAGACATCGCAACAACGAGCCGGTCCCGCGCACGGGCGATCGGGATCACCTCGTGCCGCTTCGCGACATGAACGGGAAGGAGGCGCGCGGCCTCGAGGTCGACCTGCGACTCGGCTAGCTCCGTGAAGGGCAACCCCCACCGCTGGGCGACGGCTCTCGCGTACTGGCGTTCGTTCAGGACGCCCGTCTGCACGAGTGCACGAGTCAGGCGCGGACCGGTCTGCCGGAGAATTTGGTGGGCCTGCTGCATGATTCCGTCGGATAGCGCCAAGGAACGCAGCGCCTTCATGGAGCGGTCAAATTCGTCGCGTTTCCTGCGCCCGGTCAGCGTGCGGTCACGTCGATCCACCTCCGTCGCTGTGGCCGCGGCAAATGCCGTCGCAGAACGAGCGGAAATCGGACCCGCGCTGGGGTCATTCATCTTTTGTGCTGATCACCAAATCGGGCACGAACGGCGATTGCATAAGATGTGCACCCGCACCCGAAGTTTCGTGCGGCGGAAGAGTGCCCGGACCGCTTTCGGTCGCCGCCACCCTGGGGTTGGGGAAGAACAGCGTAATCGACAGCCGGTTCACCGCCAGGAACTTCGTGACGATTCGCTCTCCGTCGGGACTGGACAATTTCGACATCCTGACTTCGGTCAGCGGGACAAAGTCTCGCCCTTGCTCGTTAAGGTCGTCAAGGAGGCGTCCACCGTTGTCGTATGCGTGGTAGAGGCCCTCGATCTTGTGGGTCGACGTATAGATGACGACCGGGACGAGCTTCTTTTCGACCTTAGGCGAAGACATTTGGCTTACACCTCCGGCGTCAATACTTCACGCCAACCGACGGCACGTATGTCGTATGCCCCGATCCAATTCCCGGCAGACCGACCGCACGAAATTAGTGGCTGCCTTGCGCTGCGGCCCCCGTCGAGACAGATTGGCCGGGCGCCAACGGGGCCCGCTTCGAGTGGTCGTGAATCGGCCTCGGAGGCAGGTCCGTCGCTCTGCGTTGCCGGGCAGCGGGGCTAAACCCGAAGGTAAATGGGCATGACGGCGTGTGAGATTCGCGAAAGATTCGGCTACGTTTGACTTAGGGTTGAGGCAAGAACCACAGGAGACTTTGCCCGCCCGAGCGTGGCCCACCTAAAGGAGCGCCACACGACGATGGCAGCCGAGCGTCTCGTTCCGGGGAATTTGGAATCGGCTCAGCCCGCCGTCGAGGGCTCCCCGATCCATGTGCGTGTGGCGGTACGTACTGACATTCCGCAGATCGCCAGTCTTGTCGAGAATAAACGCACCGAATACCGACAGTATCACTCAAGGTTCTGGCGAGAGGCGACGGATGCGCGCGGAAAACTCGTTCCCGCGATGGAGAATCTGCTTCACGATAACCGCGCCATCGTCCTGGTCAACGTGCAGGACAGCAACGTCAACGGCGTCATCATCGGGACCCTTCAGCAACCCCCGGCCGTGTACGACCCCGGGGGCCTCACCTGCGTCGTCGATGATTTCTTCGTTGGTGCGCCTACGCTATGGAACAGCGTCGGCATGGCCTTGCTCTATACGATGGCCCGTGAGGCCAAACGCCGAGGCGCGGTTCAAGTGGCCATCACCTGCGCACGCAAAGACATGCGGAAGCGGTCGATGCTCGTGGCACACAAGTATGATGTGACCGCGGAATGGTTTGTCCGTGATCTGTCAGTCGGTTGAGGCCGCTAGAGCGGAGACGTCGTTATAAGGCGGCGCCGCGCGGCCGTTACGGTGCGTTCTGTGCGCCGATCCATGTACTGATCCGGGCGACCGGGTTGGCAAGCACGGGTTGCAGGGCAAAAGCTGCTACGACCAAGAAGAGCGCCAGGCCCATAATGATCAGTGCGTACTCGACGGTAGCCTGGCCGCGCTCGCCGACGTGTTGCCCTCTGGCCGCCACCCACGTCCGAATCAACGTAAACGTTTGCATCGTCGGTACCCCTTCCCCGTCTATCGGGATGCCGTCACCTCGTACCCACACGATACCCGGGACGGCCGCGGAGTCACACTACCCAGGCGGGTAGTTTTGGAATCGCCTTCGACCTTCGCCGGCCCCTACAAAATGGCCGCGTGCGTCTCCGGGTTGAAGAGATGCATCTTCCCGGGCCGTGCGGAGGCCGAAAGGTTTTCGTTGTGGTTCACGGATTTTCGATCCGTTTCGATTACGCTGAATCGGCCTCCTTTCATGTTGATCGGCCGGGGCGGCTTGGGAATACAGTGGAGATCGTCGGGATCGGGGACCTCAGTGACGTGATGCGCCGTCGCGACGAACAAATCCGTGCCACGTGACACCAGAACACCACTGCCCATCGTCGGCCCTTTGGCGGGCACCAGCGCGACCGTGTAGCGCCAAGAAAGGTAGAATCTCGCACACTACATGGGGCTGCGGCCGATTCGTCGCGTGACGAAAGACAATATGAGCACCCACAAGAAACTGCCCGCCACTAAAACCGCACTGAACAGCATGGCAAGATGCGTGGTCCACACGACCGAACCTGGCAGAAGCATTGCCTCTGGAAATAGCAACAACAGGAGGGGCAAGGTGGTCAGACTTTGCTGGTTCGTCCATACATGGTAGACAAGAAACCATAGCACACCAACGCGAACCATCGCGACGCCAGTCCCCCAGCACCAAACCCTATTCGTCATGGCTATCCAAGTGCTTCGGGCCCGGTACGAGGAAGCCGTCCGCTCAACCGTCGACTCCGCCGTCACCCACTCACGCGCACTAGCAGTTTACCGAAGTTGCGACCCTGCAGAAGCCCGATGAACGCCTCCGGGGCACGCTCCAGCCCGTCGACCACGTCCTCCCGATACTTCATCGAGCCGTCCCGGACCCACGCCGACACGTCACGATAGAACGCGTCCCAGCGGTCGCTGTGGTCGGACACGATGAACCCGCGCACAGTGAGCCGCTTGGTGAGCACGGACGAGAGGTTCGGCCCGAGCCGAGGCTCCGCATCGTTGTACTGCGCGATCAGCCCGCACACCGGCACGCGAGCGAAATCGTTGAGCAGCGGCCAGACGGCGTCTTGAACGGCACCGCCCACGTTCTCGAAGTAGACATCGACGCCGTTCGGACACGCCCGGGTGAGCGCCCCGCTGAGGCCGGGCGCACGGTGATCCACACACGCGTCAAACCCCAACTCCTCGATCACGTACCGGCACTTCGCGGCCCCGCCCGCCACGCCGACAACTCGGCAGCCCTTGATCCGGGCGATTTGCCCGACTACCGAGCCCACCGCGCCCGATGCCGCCGACACGACGACGGTCTCGCCCTCGCGTGGCCGCCCGATGTCGAGGAGACCTACGTAAGCGGTCATCCCCGGCATCCCCAACACCCCGAGCGCCGTCGACACCGGGGCCGCCGCCGGGTCGAGTTTCCGGAGGCTGGCCGCCGGGAGCGCCGCGTAGTCCTGCCAGCCGCCCGGCCCGAGCACGATGTCGCCGGGACTGAAGCCGGGGTCGCGGGACTCGGCGACCCGGGACACGGTACGGGCCACCATCACGCCCCCGAGGGGTACGGAGGGCGCGTACGACTTCCGGTCGCTCATCCGCCCCCGCATGTACGGGTCCAGCGACAGCCACAACGCGCGCGTCAACACCTCGCCGGCGCCCGGCTTGGGGACCGGGCTCTCGACCATCGCGAAGTCGTCGCCGGCAGGGATCCCGACGGGCCGACGCTGCAGCACGATCTGCCGGTTCGTCACGCCGATCGGCATCATAGGGTCTCCCTTCCCCGCGCACCCGTAGGGTCAACGACCCCAACGGAGTCGCCTCACCGGTCGCGCTCGAACTCCCCCTCCCGGTTCGCGTCCCCCGTGGGAGACGCCTCGCAGGGGCCGCCACCAGTCTCTCGGTGGTCGATCGCCTCCGGCGGCCGCCGCGACCTGCGAGCACGATCCCCCCGACGCCCCAGTCGTCGAGCGCGCCTTACCCGACTCCGGTCGGCCTGCCTCGGCATCCCGGTTATCAGGAACGCACCTAGCCCCTCGCGCAGCGCCTGCTCGGTCACGTCCACGACCCGGCCCGTCCGGATGATCTCGTCCATCCAGGCGTTCCACGCCGCCAATCTGCTACCGCGCTCGTCGCGTCCGTCATCCTGCATACCCGCCTCGCTCTCGGAGCCATCAACAAGCAGGCGGAAACGCAAAACCCCTCCGCGCAGGAAGGGGGCGCGCGACCCTTGGGTTCCCTCGCGGGCCTATCGCCTCAGGATCGAGGCCGGGCACCTTGGCGTCGCCACCAGGTTGCCGGGCGCGTTGCCTACCGCGCCGCTCGTGATAGTCTCTCTTATGCGATTATGAACCGAGCATACCACAACGCGTATCGTGCACCGCAGCGATTTTCCCAACTTCCGCCCTGTGCGTCGAACCGCTCGACACAGCCCCGGCTCAACCAACGTCGCGGCCGCTTGGGCGCGTGCGGATGTCAGCGGGCGCGCGGCGGTTCTCGCGGGCGGTTCGAACAAAGTCGTCGTTCGTGAGGAGGACTACGATCCGCCGCACCTACGCGTCCGACGCAAGGTTCGTCGCATCAGAGGCGGGTGGGTGTTCGACGACTATCTCAAGACGCGGGCCGGTGAACGTACAATCACGATCCCGCCGTTCGCCCAGGTGACGCTGGGCGAGGTGATGACGGGCAAGGGCGGGCTACTGTTCCGGTCGCCGACAGGGGAGCCGCTTCACGCGCAGGTCATCCAGGAGGAACTCGACCGAGTCGCCAAGGCGGCGGGCATTCCCCGTATTCCGTTCCACGGGCTGCGGCACACGGTGGCCACCGTACTCGCCAACGCCAGCGTAGCGCCCCAAATTATCCAGCGCCGCCTGGGACACGCCCGCATCGGCATCACGATGGACCTCTACGCGCACAAGGCGCCCGGCCAAGACGCCCCCGCAGCCGAGGTTCTAGAAGAGTTCTTCGGCGACGATCAGCAGCGGAAAGGTGATCGTTGAATGCCGGTAGCAGCCGGTAGCAGAATCGCCCTCTTGGTCTTCGGCAGGTCTCATAAAATCGCCGCGTGCGTCTCCGGGTTGAAGAGATGCATCTTGTTCATGTTGAACACGACCTCGGTCGCCTGCCCCATCTTCGCCTGGGTGTGCGCGTCGACGCGGGCGACGAGGCTGTGCTGCCCGGCGCTCAGGTAGAGGATCACGTCCGAGCCGAGCGGCTCGTGCACGTCCACTTGCGCGCGCAGCACCGCGCCGTTGCCCTCGGCGTGCGCGCGGTCCGAGACATCCTCGGGACGGATGCCGAAGATGACCGGTTTACCGGCCCAGTCGCCGACCGACGGCGCCAGACCGGCCGGCACCTCGGCCTTGAACACGCCGCCGTCGACCAGCAGCTTGCCGTCCTGCCGCGCCAGCCGCGTCTCGAGGAAGTTCATCGCGGGCGAGCCGATGAAGCCCGCGACGAACAGGTTGGCCGGCTTCTCGTAGAGGTTCATCGGCGAGTCGACCTGCTGGACGACCCCGTCCTTCATCACGACGATCCGGTCGCCCATGGTCATCGCCTCGACCTGGTCGTGCGTCACATAGACGGTCGTCGTCTGCAGCCGGGCGTGGAGCTTCTTGATCTCGGCGCGGGTCTGCACGCGCAGCTTCGCGTCGAGGTTGCTGAGCGGCTCGTCCATGAGGAAGACCTGCGGCTCGCGCACGATCGCGCGGCCGAGGGCGACGCGCTGCCGCTGGCCGCCGGACAGCTGCTTCGGCTTGCGGTCGAGCAGCGTCTGAATGCCGAGCATCTCCGCGGCCTCTTTCACCCTCCGGTCGATCTCCGGCCGCGGATACTTGCGCAGGCGCAGCCCGAACGCCATGTTGTCGTAGACCGTCATGTGCGGATAGAGCGCGTAGTTCTGGAAGACCATCGCGATGTCGCGGTCCTTCGGCGCCACGTCGTTGACGACGCGCTCACCGATGTAGATGTTGCCGGACGTCGCCTCTTCGAGGCCTGCGATCAGCCGGAGGCACGTCGTCTTGCCGCAGCCGGACGGGCCGACGAGGACGGTGAATTGCCGGTCGGGGATATCGAGGGTGACGTCGTTGACCGCGGTGACCTGGCCGAACTGCTTGACGATGTGCTCGAGCAGGACTTTCGCCATGACGGGCCTCCCGGCGGAAGACCAGTCTCCGCGCGGCGCCCGCGGGCGCCGCGCCTGGGAGTTTCTTCCGCGCGCTCCGTCTCTACGACGCGGATGATGACCTGCCCTGCTATCCGCGCATCCGCTGCTTGAGCGCCGTGATCGCGTCGATCGGCGTGGGATCCACCCCGCGGAGGTAGGCCAGGTAAACGCTGGTGAGATCCCCGATCAGCACCAGCGAGAAGAGCCGGGCGAGCCGGCTTTCGCCGCAGCCGGCGACCTCGTGGACGCCCGCGATACCGCCCGGCATCGCCTCGGCTGCCGCCTCGACGAGCCGCCGCGTCCGTGCGTCCTCGGTGCCGGCGAAGAGCACGACCATCTCGAGGAGGCCCGCGATCTCCGCCGCGGCGCCCCACCCCACCACCTCGTTGTGGGCCAGTTCGGGAAAGGTGTTCCATGCGGCAACCGTCTTGCTGTTCTCGTTGAACTGTGACTTCCAGCGGCGCGCCGCGGGCTCGACGCCGGGGCTCGCCGCGTAGACGACCGGAAGCCGCCCGTGAAACCGGCCGGCGAGGCGCTTGGCGGCGTTGCGCTCCTCGGGCACGGCCGGGGTCAGGTTGCGGCCGAGCTCTTCGAGCACGCCCGCGGTCTCGTCGACGTCGCCCGCGCACGGCGGGCACACGTCCCACCGTTCGAGCGCCGCGAGCACCGGCCCGACGAGGTAGCCGAGCGCAGCGCGCGGCGGCAATCCGCCCGGCACGCGGACGACCGTTTGCCCGCGCGACTCCACGAGCGCGGCGAGCCGGCCGCCCGAGGTCACCGCGAGAAGCGACGCCCCGGCGTCGAGGGCGGACCCGGCGGCTTCGACGGTTTCGTCCGTCTCCCCCGAGTAGCTCGAGGCGACCACGAGGGACTGAGGCCCTATATATGAAGGAAGACGCGCATCGCGGACGACCACGGCCGGGAACGGCAGCCCCGGCGCGAGCGCCGAGGCCAGCAGGTCCCCGCCGATCGCCGAGCCGCCGAGCCCCGCGAAAACAACGTGGGAAGGCCGCCTGCCGAGCGATGCGGGTGCCGCGGCGCGGCCGAGCCGCCACCCCTCGCGGAGTTGCTGGGGAAGCGAGAGCACGTGGTGGAGCATGCGGGACGGATCGGCGGTCCCGTCGGCCGCCCGCTCGTCGAGGTGTCGCATCGCCGGTTTACTTCCGGAGACGGCGGTGCGCGCCCTCCCGTTCGCGCCGGCGCGCGGCGTGATGCACGCCACGCCGGCCGCGCCCGCAGGGGGGGCCCGCGGTGAACCCGAACGATTGCCGACAATGCCACTTCGAAGCCCGCACGCGGCGATCGCCCTCGTGCACTTCACGGGCCCTCCCATCATCGGCGGCGTGGAGTCGGTGCTCGGGCGGCACGCCCGCCTCCTGGCCGAGCGCGGGCACGACGTCCGCGTGATCGTCGGCCGCGGCGGGCCGCTCGGGGCCCGGGTCCGCGTGCGGCGCGTTCCCCTCCTCGACTCCCGGCACCCGCGCGTCCTCGCGGTCACCCAACAGCTGGCCGAGGGCCGCGTGACGCCCACGTTCGCCGCGCTGTCCGCGCAGGTCCAGGACGGCCTCGAGCGCGCGCTGGCCGGCACCACGGTCTGCGTCGTCCACAACGCGCTCACGCTCCACAAGAACCTCGCGCTGACGTCGGCGATCCACCGGATCGCCGCGCGGCGGCCGCCGATCCGGTTTGTCGGGTGGTGTCACGACCTCGCTTGGACCAACCCGCAGTACCGCGAGGAGTTGCATCAAGGGCAGCCGTGGCGGCTGCTCACGACGCCGCTGCCCGGCGCCGCCTACGTCACCGTCTCGCGCGACCGGCAGCGGGCGCTCAGCGCGGCGCTGCGGCTCAGCGCGTCGCAGATCGACGTGATCCCAAACGGCGTCGACCCGGCGGCGTTTCTACGCCTATCCCCAGGCGGCCGGTGGCTCGCGGACACGTTGCGGCTCTGGGACAAGCAGATCGTCCTGCTGCTGCCCGTGCGCGTCACGCGGCGCAAGCAGATCGAATACGCCCTCCGCGTCGCCGAGGAGCTCGTGCGGCGCGAGCTGTCGGTGCGGCTCTTGATCACCGGACCGCTCGGCGCCCACAACCCGCGCAACCGCGGGTATCTCGACGAACTGCACGCGCTGCGCTCCGCGCTCGGCCTGGAGGAACAGGTCGTCTTCTGCGGGGAGGTACCCGGCCCGGGCGGCGGACCGATGGCGCTGACCGACCGCGTGGTCGCGGACCTCTACGCCGTGGCCGACGCTCTGCTGCTGCCGAGCCGCGAGGAGGGATTCGGGCTGCCGCTGCTCGAGGCCGGCCTTACCCGCGTGCCGGCGTTCGTGAGCGACATTCCGCCGTTCCGCGAGATCGGCGGCGACGCGGTGCAGATCTTCGGCCTCGACGAGTCGCCCGCGGCGTGTGCGCAGCGTATCATCCACGGCCTGATGGACGACCGCAGCTACCGGCTCCGGCGGCGCATCCTCGGCGCCTACACGTGGGACGTCATCATGCGGGACCGGATCGTGCCGCTGCTCACGCAGCTGACCGCCGCGGCGAAGCGGACGTGACGGCCGCCGGCCTGCCCCCGGCGGCGTGCCCGTGGCGGTCCGCCGTCGATGCGTGGTTCGCGCGGAATACGTTCCAGGCGCGGAGGTTCGGCGACGTCCGGGCCCTGGCGGCGCTGAAGCGCCGCCAGGGCCTGACGATCAGCCTCGGACTCCCCGCGCTCAACGAAGAGCTCACGATCGGGGACGAGATCGCCGTGCTCCGCCGCGCGCTGATGGACGAGGTCCCGCTGCTCGACGAAGTCGCGGTGATCGACAGCGGCTCCTCCGACCACACGGCCGCGGTGGCACGCGGGCTCGGCGTGCCGGTCCACCAGCACGCGGAGATCCTGCCGGAGACGGGCGCCTTCGATGGCAAAGGCGAGGCGCTGTGGAAAAGCCTGCACGTGCTGCGGGGCGACCTGATCGTCTGGCTCGACACCGACATCCGCAACATCCACCCGCAGTTCGTCTACGGCCTCGTGGGGCCGCTGCTGCACGACCCGCGGATCGCCTACGTCAAGGGCTACTACCGGCGGCCGCTCGGCGAGGGGCCGTCGCACGCAGCCGACGGCGGCGGGCGCGTCACGGAGCTGACCGCGCGGCCGCTCCTCAACCTGTTCTTTCCGGAGCTGTCGGGCCTGATCCAACCGCTCGCCGGCGAGTACGCCGGGCGCCGCGAACTGCTCGAGCGCCTGCCGTTCTTCACCGGCTACGGCGTCGAGATCGGGCACCTCATCGACATCCTGGAGCGATTCGGGCTCGACCGGATCGGACAGGTCGACCTCGAGACCCGCGCCCACCGCAACCGTGGGCTCGACTCACTGTCGTTGATGGCGTTCGCGATCATCCAGGTCGTGATGGCGCGCGTCGGCGATCGCGCCGGCTACGCGCTGCGCGAGCAGATGAACACCGCGATGAAACTCATCCGCTCCTCGCCGTCGCCCGCGCTCGACGTGCGGGAAGTCCGCGAGCACGAGCGGCCGCCGATTGCGACCGTCCCCGCGTATCTCGCGCGGCGCGCGGCCGCGGTCTCCGCGCGGCAGGAACCCGCCGGCCACCCGGCGGCCGGCTAGCGCGATGTCGGGCGGCGACGTCCTGCAACAGATCGCGCGCGACGTGGGCGACCCCCGCGCCTGGGCCGCCGTGGTGGAGCACACCGTCGCCATTCTGATCATCGCGGTCGCCGCCTGGAGCGCCATCGCCGCGGTGAGTCCCGCGATCCGCCGCGCGGGACGGCGTCCCGGCCGGCCGGTCACGTTCGCGCCCCTCGCGGAGAGCGCCGTCCGCTACACGATCGGCTTCGCCGCGCTCATCCTCATGCTGCAGGTCGTCAACGTCAACCTCACGGCGATCCTCGCCAGCGCGGGGGTGGTCAGCCTCGCCCTCGGGTTCGGCGCGCAGTACGTGATCCGGGACGTGCTGGCCGGCCTGTTCCTGATCTCGGAGGGCGTCGTGCAAATCGGCGACGTGGTGCGTCTCGACGCCGACACGGGCACGGTCGAACGCATCACGCTGCGGATGATCCAAATCCGCAAGTTCAACGGCGAGCTCCTCACCGTGCCGAACGGCGCCGTAACCCGCATCGGCAACCTGAGCCGCGGCCTCGGGCGGGCGATCGTCACGGTCACCCTGCCCTATCGCGCCGACGTCGGCCGCGCGCTCGAGATCCTCGCCGCCGCGGGCCGCGAGTGGGCCGCGGCGCATCCCGACGATGCGCGCGGCGCGCCGTCCGTGGACGGCGCCGTCGAGTTCAAGGACGCCGGCGTCGCCGTGCAGCTGTCCATCCTGGTGCCGGCGGGCCGGCAGTGGGGCGCGGAGTCCGCGATGCGGCGGCGGGTCCTCGAGCTGCTCGCCGAGCAGGGAATCAAGATCGACACGCGGGTTTCTGTTACAATATAAAAGCCGATAATAATACCAGGTGCGGACGTTCGCGGCGGGACGGCGGGGAAACCGGCTCATCCTCTGGACCGGTAGGGGCCCCCCCGATGCGGAAGGTTGCGGCGCATCCCCGTGAGGTACATGGCGAAATCCGACGCGTTCCTGGTCTTCACGCTTCACACACACCTGCCGTTCGTTCTCAACCACGGCCGTTGGCCGCACGGCAGCGATTGGCTGTGCGAGGTCGCGGTGGAGTGCTACCTTCCGCTGCTCGCCGCGCTCCGGCGGCTCGCCGCCGAGGACGTGCACGCCGGCGTCACCATCAACTTCTCGCCGATCCTGAGCGAGCAGCTCGCGAGCGACGCGTTCCGCGAAGAGGTCGACGCGTTCCTCACGCACCGCCTCGAAGCGTGTGACAGCACGCGCCGCTACTTCATGGACCAGCACGAGGAGCATCTCGCGGCCCTGTGCGACTACTGGGCGGCGCAATACAACCAGGCGCGGGCGGACCTCGACGCACTGCACGGCGACATCCTCGGCGCCTACCGGCGCCTCGCCGAGCGCGGCAGCGTCGAACTCATCACGACCGGCGCGACCCACGGCTACATGCCGCTCTTGAGCCGGGACGAGAGCATCGATCTGCAGTTCCGGGTCGCGGCCGCGACCCACACCCGGCACTTCGGCGCGGCGCCGAAGGGAGCGTGGCTGCCGGAGTGCGCGTACCGCCCGCGGTACGAGTGGACGCCCCCGGCCGGGCCGAACAACGGCAGGGTGCGCTACCGCCGGCGCGGCGTCGAGGAGTTGTTGGCAGCCCACAACCTCGCCTACTTCTTCACGGACATCCACCTGATCCGGGGCGGCCGGGCGCTCTCGGCCTACGGCGACTACTTCCCGCGGCTCAAGGCGGTACAGGGGCCGGAGCCGCAGCAGACGCGCCGCGGCGGCCACTCGCCCTACGTCCCGCGCCACGTCGCTTCGCGCGGCGGCACGGGCGACGCGGTGGCGTTCGTGCGCGACCCCGAAACAACGCAGCAGGTCTGGAGCCGCGACTCCGGATACCCCGGCGACGGGGAGTACCTCGAGTTCCACAAGCGCCACTTCCCGGGCGGCCTGCGGCTGTGGCGGGTGACCGACCCGAAGGCGGACCTCGGGGCGAAGCAGCCGTACCACCCGGAGCGCGCCCTGGCGCGCGCGCGGGCGCACGCCGAGCACTTCGTGCGGCTGGCGAGCGACGTGCTCGATCGCTACGCCCGCCGGTCCGGTCCCCCGGCCGTCCTCTGCACGCCGTTCGATACGGAACTGTTCGGGCACTGGTGGGGTGAAGGACCGTCCTGGCTCGAGCACGTGCTGCGTCTCGCCGCCGACGCCGCGTTCACCCCGTCGACCGCCTCGGCCTGCCTCGACCAGTTCCCGGTGCAGCCGGCGATCACGCTGCTCGAGGGATCGTGGGGCGAAGGCGGCGACCACCGCGTGTGGCTGAACAAAGACACCGAGTGGACCTGGGAGATGATCTATCAGGCCGAGGACGACTTCTGGGCGCTCGCGCAGACGCCCGGGTGGCGGCGCAACCGGACGCTCGAGCGGCTCGTGGCCCAGCTCGGCCGCGAGCTGCTGCTCCTGCAGGCGTCCGACTGGCAGTTCCTGATCACGACCTGGGCGGCGCGCAACTACGCCGAGACGCGGTTCGCCGAGCACGCCGCGGACTTCCGGCGCCTCCACGAGATGGCGAAGCGCGTGCGCGAGGGCGGCTCGCTCACGTGGGACGAAGAGCAGTTCCTCACCACCAAGGAAGGACAGGACTTCTGCTTCCCAGACGTCGCGGAGCACATCGAGGCCGCCGCGGCGCTGGCGAAGGCTTAGCGTGGCGTCCCGGCCCCGGATCCTGGGGCTGGTTCTCGCCGGCGGCCGGGGCGAGCGCCTGCACCCGCTGACCAAGGACCGCAGCAAGCCGGCGGTGCCGTTCGGCAGCAAGTACCGGCTGATCGACTTCGTGCTCAGCAACTTCGTGAACTCGCAGATCTACTCGGTCTACATTCTGGTGCAGTACAAGTCCCAGTCGCTGATCGACCACATCCGGCGCGGCTGGCGGTTCGGGGGGCTCTTGCCCGAGCAGTTCATCATCGCCGTCCCGCCGCAGATGCGCTGGGGCGACATGTGGTACCGGGGGACCGCCGACGCGGTGTTTCAGAACCTCAACCTCGTGCGCGACGTGGACCCGGATCTCGTCGCGATCTTCGGCGCGGACCACATCTACCGGATGGACCTGCAGCAGATGGTCGACGCGCACCTCGCCCGCCGCGCCGACGTCACCGTCGCCACGCTCCCCGTGCCGGTCGAGCAGGCGTCGGGCTTCGGCATCGTGGAAACGGACGACGAAGGCCGGGTGATCGGCTGGGAGGAAAAACCGGCCTCGCCGCGGCCGATGGCCGCCGATCCGACGAAGGCGCTCTCCTCGATGGGCAACTACATCTTCAACACGGACCTGCTGGAAGACGTGCTGGTGGAGGACGCCCGCCGCAGCACCGACCACGACTTCGGCCGCACGATCGTCCCGGAGCTGTACCCGTACGCGCGGGTCTTCGCCTACAACTTCCTCGCCAACGAGATTCCGGGGCTGCGCCCGACCGAGGAGCGCGGGTACTGGCGTGACGTGGGGACGATCGAGGCGTTCTGGCAGGCGAACATGGACCTCCTCGGCGCGACCCCCGCGCTCGACCTCGACAACCCGCGGTGGCCGATTCTCTCCGCGCCCTTCGAGGGGCCGTCGGCGCGGATGATCGCGGGCGAGGTGCAGGACGCGATCCTGGGCGAAGGCTCGGTGATCGCGGGGGGCACCGTGCGCCGCTCGATCCTCGGGCAGGGCGTCGTCGTTGAGCGCGGCGCCGTCGTCGAGGACAGCGTGATCATGGACAACACCGTCGTCGGCAGTGCCGCGCGCGTGCGGCGCGCGATCGTGGACCGCTTCAACATGATCGAGTCGGAGCGGACGATCGGGTGGGACCGCGCCCGCGACCTCGAGGCGGGACTGCTCGACGTGCCGTCCGGGATCGCGGTGGTGCCCAGGGGCACGACGCGCGTACGGGGAGCCGTGCCGGTCACGCGCTGAAGCGCGGGATCCCGGAGCATGGCCGACCGTTCGCCTGCCGGCGCCGCCGGCGGCCCGCCCGCCCGCCGCATCTGCGTCCACGGGCACTTCTACCAACCGCCGCGCGAGAACCCGTGGCTCGAGGCCGTGGAGGTCGAGGACTCCGCGCGGCCCTATCACGACTGGAACGCCCGGGTCACCGCGGAGTGCTACGCGCCGAACGGCGCCTCGCGGGTGCTGGACGCCGAGCGCCGCATCCTCCGGATCCGCAACAACTACCGGCATCTGAGCTTCAACGTCGGCCCGACGCTCGCCACGTGGCTGGAGCGCGGGGCGCCGGAACCCTACGGGCGGATCCTGGAGGCCGACCGCGTGAGCGCGTCGGAGCGCGGCGGGCACGGCAACGCCATCGCGCAGGTCTACAATCACATGATCCTGCCGCTCGCCAACCGGCGGGACAAGGAGACACAGGTCCGCTGGGGCATCGCAGATTTCCGGCACCGCTTCGGCCGCCCGCCCGACGGCATGTGGCTGCCCGAGACCGCGGTCGACACCGAGACGCTCGAGGTGCTCGCGCAGCACGGCATCGCGTTTACGATTCTCGCGCCGCATCAGGCGGTCCGGATCAAACCGCCCGACGGGGACTGGATCGACGTAAGCGGCGGCCGGATCGACCCCCGCCGCCCCTACCGCTGCGCGCTGCCGAGCGGGGCGGCGATCACGCTGTTTTTCTACGACGGCCCGGCGTCCCACGACATCGCCTTCGGCGGCCTCCTCGACAACGGCGAGGCGTTCGCGAACCGCCTCCTCGGCGCGTTCGCGGGGGACGACCCGCGGCCGCAGCTGGTGCACGTCGCGACGGACGGCGAGTCCTACGGCCACCACCACCCGTTCGGGGAGATGGCGCTGACCTACGCGTTCGAGGTGATCGAGTCGCGGGGCGATGCGCAGCTCGTGAACTACGCGCAGGTGCTGGCCGACCATCCGCCCGACCACGAGGCGCAGATCGCCGAGCCGACGTCGTGGTCGTGCGGGCACGGCGTCGAGCGGTGGCGCGCGAACTGCGGCTGCCGCGCCGGCCACCCGGAGTGGTCGCAGGAGTGGCGGCGGCCGCTGCGCGAGACGCTCGACTGGCTGCGCGACGGGCTCGCCGCGGTGTTCGAGGAACACGGCCCCAAGTATCTCCGGGATCCGTGGGGCGCGCGCGACGCGTACGTCGAGGTGGTCCTGGACCGGTCGCCCTATTCCGTCGACGCGTTCCTCGCGGAGCACGGCCGGCCGGACGCCGGGGACGGCGGGCGCGTCCCCGCCCTGCGCCTCTTGGAGATGCAGCGGCACGCGATGCTGATGTACACGTCGTGCGGCTGGTTCTTCGACGACATCTCCGGGATCGAAACGGTCCAGGTGATCAAGTACGCGGCACGCGCGCTGCAGCTGGCGGAGGAGTTCGGCGCCAAATTCGAGGACGAGTTCGTGAAGCGGCTCGGCGCGGCCAAGAGCAACCTCCGCCAATGGCGCGACGGGGCGACGGTCTACCGGCGCGCGGTGCGCCCGTCCTTCGTGACGCTGCCGAGGGTGGTCGCGCACTACGCGATGAGTTCGCTCTTCGAAGCAGAGTACGCGGACATCGAAGAGGTATTCTGCTTCACGGTGCGCCGGCGCGACGCGCGGCGGGAGAACGGCGGCGGCCACGTGCTGACGACCGGACTCGTTACCGTCACGTCGCAGATCACCGACGAGTCGACGACGGCCGGCTACGCGGTGCTGCACCTCGGCGGCCACGACCTGCAGTGCGGCGTGCGGGCGGGCGTGACGCCGGAGTGGTACGAGGCAATGAAGAGCGGGCTGGCGGGCGCGCTCGTCGAGCACGGGGCGAGCGCCGCGGTGCGCATGCTGGACGCTCAGTTCGGGGGTCCGCTCTTCGGCCTGCGCGACCTGTTCACGGAGGAACGCCGCAAGATCCTCGGCCTGCTCGTCGAGGAACGCCTCAGCCGCTTCGAGGGCGTGTACGACTCGCTCTATGAGCAGTCGCGCCCGCTGATCGCGCTGATGCGCGACTCCGACGTGCCGCTGCCGGCCGCCTTCCGCATGGCCGCCGAGGAAGTGCTGATCCGCCGCATGGCCGACGAACTCCGCGCCGTGGCGGCGGCGCCGCTGTCGGACCGCGCCTTCGAGATCGCCCAGGAGATGGTCGCCTTCGACCTCGTCGGGGAGTGGCCCGAGGCCGAGGTGCTCCTCCGCCGCGCGATCGAAACTCGCGCCGAACGGCTTCCCCGCCAGCCCCTCGGCGACGACCTCGACCAGATCCACCGCCTGCTCGACCTGGCGGAAGCGCTCGGCGTCACGCCCAATCTCTGGCAGACGCAGAACGTTTACCACGCCGCCGCGCTCGCGCACATGAACGCGCTGCGCGATACCGACGACGCGTCCGATCGCGTCGCGCTGTTCTGGAAGCTCGGCGAGCGCCTCCACTTCAACCTCGACGCGCTGCGGGCCTCCAGCTAGCAGCCATCCGCTCCGCCCGGGGGCGCAGTCTCATGTTCGGTATTGACATATTCCTATATGGGAATGTAATATCATGCCATGGCACGGGCGGCGACGACGACGGATGCGTTCAACGCGATCGCGGAGCCGCGGCGCCGCGCGATCATCGGCGCGCTCCGCGACGGACGTCACCACACGGTCCGAGACGTGATGGGCCGGCTCCGGATGGCGCAGCCGACCGCGTCCAAGCACCTCGGCGTGCTCCGGAGGGTGGGAATCGTCTCCGTACACCGGCAGGGCCGGTTCCGCCTGTACCGGCTGAACGCGGAGGCGCTCAAGCCGGTGCACGATTGGGCGCAAGAGTTCGAGCGTTACTGGACGCACCAGGTCGACCGGATCAAGGCCCGGGCCGAACGTGAAGCCCTGGAGCAGGCACTCAAGCGGCGCGCGGGCGCCGACGACAAGGAGGCGGAGTGAATGGCGACGACCACGCAAGAGTCCGCGGTACAGACCGTCGAGATCACGAAAACGGAAGAGATCGCAGCGCCCATCGCGACCGTGTGGGAGGCGCTGCTCGAACAGCTGGGCCCCGGCAGCGAGCTGGGCCCCGGACAGTCGATGCCGATGGTCCTCGAGGCCTGGCCCGGCGGGCGGTGGTACCGCGACCTCGGCAGGCAGAGCGGCCACTTCTGGGGACACGTTCAGGTGATCAAGCCGCCGGCGCTGCTGGAGATTACGGGACCGCTCTTCATGTCGTATCCCGCGGTGTCCCACGTACAGTACCGGCTCGCGGAGGAAGGCGGCCGCACGCGGCTAACGCTCCTCCACCGGGCGATCGGGCGGATCAGCGCGGATCACCAGGATGGCATGAACAAGGGCTGGGCGTTTATCGCCGGGCGGATTCGCGAGCGCGCCGAGCGGCGGTGAGCCCGGCCCGCGGCTCCGCGGAACGAATCGGGGCGCACCGGACTCGAAGGGTGCGCCCCACCTCGCCCCGCGTCTGGACCTAGAGGGCGCTCGCCGGGGAGCCTACCCGACGCACCAAGGGGGTCGACCATGCCGGACCACCATAAAGTCGTATCGCACGAGAAATGGCTGGAGGCGCGGCGGAAGTTCCTGGCCAAGGAGAAAGCGTTCACCCGCGTGCGCGACCGGCTGAGCCGCGACCGCCGCAACCTGCCCTGGGAACGCGTGGACAAGCCGTACGTCTTCGAAGGGCGGGACGGCAGCGAGACGCTGCCGCAGCTCTTTGCCGGGCGGCGCCAGCTCGTCGTCTACCACTTCATGTTCCTGCCGGAGTGGGACGCGGGATGCCCCAACTGCTCGTTCTGGGCCGACAACTTCGACGACCAGGTGATTCATCTGGCGCACCGGGACGTGACGCTGGTCGCGATCTCGCGCGCGCCCTACCCCAAGCTCGCGAACTACGAAAAGCGGATGGGCTGGTCCTTCAAGTGGCTGTCGTCGGCCGGGACGGACTTCAACTACGACTTCGGGGTCTCGTTCCACCCCGAGGAACTGGCCCGCAAGCGCGCCCTGTACAACTACACGATGCAGAACCCGGGAATCTCCGACCGCGAGGGCGTCAGCGTCTTCTACAAGGAGGGCAAGACACTCTATCATACCTACTCCGCGTACGCCCGTGGGATCGACATCCTGAACACCGCGTACAATTACCTCGACCTGGTGCCGAAAGGCCGCGACGAGCAGGGACACGCCTTCGCCCAGTTCTGGGTGCGCCGGCGCGACGAGTACCGCTAACGCGGCGCGCGCGAACGCGGCGGTGGCCGGACCGGGGCTCGTCACCGTCGCCGCGGCCGCGTGGATCTCCCTCGCGCGCCACGGCGGCGGGCGTCCCGTCCGCGCGCCGCACGAGCACAGCCGCCGAGCACGACAACATGCGTAGACCGACGCACGGTGCGCCTCCCGTTCCGATCTCGATCTGTAAGACCGGAAAGGCGCCCAGTTTGTGACGCGCTTATCGTGTCGCGGGTGGAGCGGCCTCGCGGAGAAGCCCTCGAAGCAGGTGCACGGCCGCCGCTTTGTCGAGCGGCTCGTTCAGGTTGCCGCACTTCGGGGACTGGATGCAGGAGGGACACCCGGCTTCGCACGGACACGACTCGATCACCTCGAGCGTCCGGGCGAGCAGGCCGTCCAGCAGGTCGTAGCCCTTCTCCGTCACGCCGACGCCGCCCGGATACCCGTCGTAAATGAAGATCGTCGCCCGGCCGGTCTCGGGGTGCACGGGGTAACTCACCCCGCCGATGTCCCACCGGTCGCACATCGCAAAGAGCGGCAGGATCCCGATCGCGGCGTGTTCGACGGCGTGGATCCCGCCCGCGAGATCGAGCCCCCGGTCCCCGACGCCCGCCGCGACGGCGGGCGGGAGCACCAGCCAGAGCGCGGTCGTGCGCAGCTCCTCCTCCGGCATCTCGAGCGGATGAACGCCGAGCACCGTCTCGCTCGCCAGCTGCTTGCGACGGTATTCGATGACCTGCTGCGTGACGCAGACGTCCCCGAAACAGGCCGTCACGCCGGATGAGCCGAGCGGCCGGGAGGCCCGCTCGCCTGTGATCGTGAGATCCGTGAGCACCCGCGCCTCGGTGTAGTAGCCGCCGTCGTCGCGCTCGACCAGCGCGTGGTGCGTCTCGAAGTCCAACCGCAGCACGCGGTATGCTTCACCCTGGTGCAGATAGATCGCCCCGGGGTGCACCTGCTCGAACGCGCGCGACGAGTCCACGGTCCCGAGCAGCCGGCGGGACTCGGCTTCCACGATCCGGTAGGCATCGCCGGACGCCGCGCGGATGTCGACCTGGCGCGCCGGGTAGGCGCGCGTCCGCGGATGCCACTTCTCCCGCCGGCGGACAAGCTCCCCCAGTCCCTCGAGCGCCCTCGCCACCTCCGCCATCCGCGGCCCGAACAACGCCTCGTCCCTCACGTCGAGCGCGAGCTCCGCCGCGGCGCAGCGAAGGTGGGCCGCGAGGATGTAGGGGTTGTCCGGGTCGACCGTCGCGTGCTCGACCGGCCGCCCGAAAAAGTAGGCCGGGCGCCGCATGAGATATTGGTCCAGCGCATCTTCGAGTCCGATGAGCACCGAGAGGGAGGCCTCTGTCCCCCGCCCCGCCCTCCCGGTGCGCTGCCAGACGCTTGCCATCGTCCCCGGGTACCCGACCAGCACCGCCGCGTCGAGGGCGCCGACGTCGATCCCCAACTCGAGGGCGCTCGTGCTCACCACCCCGAGGAGTTCGCCGCGAAAGAGCCGCTGCTCGATCGCGCGTCGGTCCTTCGCCAGGTACCCCGCGCGATACGGGCTCAACTGCGAGGCGAGCGCCGGCGCGTCCGAGAGCGCATCGGTCGCGTACTTGTAGACCAGCTCGGTGATTTTCCGCGCCTTCGTGAACACGATGGTGCGGGCGGACCGGCGGACGAGCGACGCGAGCAGCCACGCCGCTTCCGAGTACGGGCTGCGCCGCCGCATTTCGCGGCGCGCAACGACCGGCGGGTTCCAGAGCACGAACCGGCGAGGCCCGCGCGGTGCTCCGTCGTCGTCCACGAGCCGCAGGGGCCGGCCGGTGAGCCGGCTCCCGAACTCCTGCGGGTTCGCGATCGTCGCCGAGGTGCAGATGACCTGCGGCGCGGACCCGTGCACCCGGCAGGTCCGCCACAAGCGGCGCAGCACGAGCCCGACGTGGCTGCCGAAGACGCCGCGGTAGACGTGCATGTCGTCGAGCACGACGTACCGCAGCGACTTGAGAAACGGCCGCCACCACCGGAAGTGCTGCGGGAGGATCCCGACGTGCAGCATGTCGGGATTGGTCAGGAGCACGCGGCCGGCCTGGCGCAGGCGCCGGCGTTCCTCCGCCGGCGTATCGCCGTCATAGGTCCCGTAGATCAAACCGGGGAGCAGCGACGCAAACTCGCCGATCGCGTCCGCCTGGTCCTGGGCGAGCGCCTTGGTCGGATAGATGAAGAGCGCCCGGGCGTCGGGGTCGCGGACGAGCTCCTCGAGCACAGGCAGCAGGTAGCAGAGCGTCTTGCCGCTCGCCGTGCTGGTCGTGACGATGACCGACTCGCCGTCGCGGATCGTGTCGAGCGCCGCCGCCTGGTGCGTGAAGAGCCGCGTCACGCCGCGCCGGCTCAGTGCATCGGCGAGCGGCGCGGAAAGCGGCCGCGCCGGCTCCGCGTACCGCGCGGATCGGGCCGCAAACGCCTCCTCGTGCACGATCTGATCGCGATAGCGAGGGTCGCGGCGGACGTCGGCAAGGACGCGGGCAACATCCACACCACGATGTTCGCGGCGGCGGGAACGGGCGCCTTGCGATTGCCGGGACGCGGTCCGCCGGGGTCGGGACGCCTAGTGCGTGATCAAGTTGAGCCCCAACGCCAGGAACCCGGAGAACATCACGCCGAGCAGCCAAAAGAACTGGCTCCGCATCTCGGCGCGAACCTGGGCGAAACCCGCGTTCATTCGTTGATCCAGCACGGTGATGCGGTTCTCGACGAAGCCGAGCCGTGTCTCCAACGCACCGAGACGTCGATCGACCTGCTCGCACGCGCCGTCGAGACGAGCGGTTCTAAGTTCCCAAGCGTCCGCCGCCATCGCCGTGTGCTCCTGCGCATGTGATCTTATCGCGCTCGACCGCACTCAGGTCAACCGCGTGTGCCGGCCCATGTGAGTGACAAGGCGGCGCAGTAGCTGCGGCTCCAACGCCTCCACCGCGCGTCGCTCGAGCACAAAGAGCGGCTGCACGCGTCGCACCCACCGAAGGGCTACCCATCGGTGCACAACCGCCGGCGCTCTCTCGCGCCCGCCCAACAACCGAAAAGCCACCGCGGGTTGGACCCGCACCTCAACCGCGCGATCTCCGCGACACACAACATGAGGATCGGGGCCATCGCGGTCGCTGCCCAGGAGAGCTCGGACGAAACCGTTCAGAGTGTCGGCATCGTCAGCCGCAACCACAGGAAGAACAGCGCCGCCCGCCTCGACGGGAGCCGGCATCGCTCCCTTGGGCGACGCTGTGAGCGCGTCGCCCGACGACCGGAGCCGATGCCTGATCGCAATCTCCACGGTCGACGGGGCGATCTCCGGAATCAGCCCCGCGTACGGGAAACGCGCGTGAAACGGCGGACACCACAAGCGCGCCGGCGGCAGACGGGAGCACCGCAGCAAGATCTCATCCTCCGCCGTGTCGATGCCTTGAAGGTCCTCAGGCTTGCTGAGCGGTACCTCCACCAGGTGCGTCTGCGCGGCGTCCCGACGGCCGTTTCCACCCCAGACCCGACTGTGCGACGTCCGCGCAACCGTTGTCGTGCCGAGGGCGTGGCTCAAGCGTTCCGCGTCCGGATCCGCCAATGACGACAAGTAGATCTTCGTAACGAAATTGGCCGAGATCGCCGCCCAGCCGCTTGCCCCATAGACGGCTTCGCCCTGAGCCTCGCTCTGCACCGTCGCGACAATGGCCACGTCGCGGCTCCGGAACGTCGCCAAATGGTCCGCCAGACCGGGCAGCGGACCCCACGCCGGCAGCTCTTCGAGGACGTACACCACCGGAACCGTCTCGTCACCCCCGCGCGGCTGCAGCATCTCCGCGGCGAGCATCCGCATGAAGAGCTGACAAACGGGACGGAGCCGTAAGAGGGCGGCCTGCGGCACCCCGATCAGCAGCAGTGTCGGCTCGCGGCGCAGCCGCGCGAGTGAAATCGCGTCCGGCGCCTGATTGTCGCCGGGATCCGCGGTGGACAAAGCAACACGTTCGTCAGCCCACGGCTCCAGGCGGGCTGCGATTCCCTGCAGGATGCCCGCCCGGTCTTTCGGCAGCATGGCGCCATAGGCACCGAGGCGCGCGTTGATCTCTCCTGCGCGCGGATGCCGGCGGAGATACGCGACGACCGCGTCCGGGCCGGCCTCGGCAAGCGCACGCAGGCGCGCGATGGAGGGCGCGCCGCCGTCCGTCACCACGCCCCAAACGAGCGCCGCGCAGACGTGCCGCTCGGCGCCCGTCCAATAACCGAAGTCCGCCGTTTCCCGAGCATCGTCGGGAAAGAGGTGCACCGCAAGCGCATAGGCGTCGCCCATCGAGCGGCATGCGCCGAGCGGATTCCACCGCAGGGAGGCGCCGTCCAGCGGAGCGTAGACGAGCACGGCGCGGCCGTGGCGCCACCACTCCGGAATCGCGCCGGCGAGGCTGTCGCGTTCGCCGTACTTGAGATCAAAAGCCACGGCCGACACACCCGCCGCCGCCGCATCCGCAAGCGCCGGCAGTATGACCGCGGTCGTCTTGTGGGCGCCGGTAAGTCCAGTGATCAAGACGTGTCTTGCGAGATCCGCGGCGGGCAGACACAGGCGAGGACCGCGCAGGCACGCCGGCGCCGCGGATCGCGAGAACCGGCGCCACCAGGCGAGGGCCGCCGGCCACGGAGGAAGGTAACCCAGCGGGAACCACGCCGTCAGGGACGGCCGAAGGCGCCGGCAGAGTTCGCGACGTCGCGCAAAACGGGCGTCTCGTGAAGCGGATGAACGGACCGACATCTCAGCGGACGAAAGGGATGCCGTATCCTTCAGGAACGGCACGAACGACCACGCCGCACCGCCAGCCCTGCCACACGACGAAGGCGAAGACGGCGTACCCGCGCCGTTCATAAGTCCTCAGATCGGCAATGGCGGGAGCGAGCGACTTCGCGGCTTCAAAGATAGGATCTCCCGGAGCGCGAAGGCCCGAAACGACCTGCCGGAGCTCCGGCGTATCGACCGGCCCCATCGACCCACGCCGGACGGCTTCCGCCAGGCGGTTGCCCGCCGCGACCGCGATCGGATCGTCCGGTACGACCGAGGAGCCGTGATCGATGCGGCCCGGTGCCGTCACAAGAATCATGACCGCACCGACCCCCGGACAGCCGCTCCAGAAGTACGGGACGTAGGGATACACGCTGACATCCACCGGAGCGTCGGGCCAGTGGCGGACGACTTCGACCCGTCCGGCCGCGGCGTCGACAAACGACAGGACAGCCGCGCTGAAGCCGGCCGGGATCAACTGCCCGCGGGCGGAAACGGGCGTCCACACCAACCACGCCACGATCGCTGTTCCGAGAACCACCCGCCACCGGCTCGCGCGCCGCTTCACTGCCACGGCCGGCGACTGCCGCGCAGCGCCGCGGCGTCCTGCGCACCACCAGCCCCCTGATCCGCCGCTGCGCGCTGCTCGAGGAACCCCCCCGCCCCCGCGCCGACGCTTGCCTCGGGCACGCCGCGGGCGGCGCGCGCGTACGCCACGGCAATCTGACCGCGGGCCCACATCGGCCCGGCCAGCACGGACTGCCCGAACGAGGGACTGTCGACAAACTGGGCAACGAGCCGTTCGACGCGAAGCATTGCGTATACCCCGATCACCGTACCGACGAGCATGAGGAACAGGAGCACGGCGAGCCGCCACAAGATCGCGCCAAAGCCGGCGAGTCCCGTGCCGCTCTGCGGATCGGTTGGAAGAGCGGCGGCGACCTCGCGAAAGGGTACAATGACAGCGAGGTACAGTGCCGCGGCGTGTACCAGCCGCACGCAGAATACCACGAGCCCCACCCGCACGACGATCAGCGCCCACCGGGCCGTCCATCGTTGCGTCGAGGGAGCGGCCAGGAGCGCGATCGCCACGGGGGCAAGGAACAGAGCCACGAGCAGCGTGAGATGCGCGAAAAAAAGAATGGCCAGATACACCGCGGTGCCGATCCCAAAGAGCACGACGCCCAATCCCGCGCCGGCGACCAGCACGGCGATGGCCCACGGATAGACGAACCACGCCGACGATACGCGGAGCATCTGACCGAACTGGGGAATCAGCGTACTCTGCACAAATTGACTCCACGTCTGCCCGATGAGGCCGTCCAGGACGGCCGCACCGGCGCTCCGAAACGTTTCGAAGCCGAGAAGAATCGCGCGGGTCAACCCGCCGATTCCCGAGAGCAACCCTCCCACCAGCAGCAAGCGCGCAAACGCGCCGACTAAGTCGGGCTCGCGGCCCGGCCTCGTGGAGACCGCGATGTGGGCGAGCCAGACGACCGACAGCACAGCCCAGGCCAGCCGCATGATAGACGCGGTCGCGCCGGTCGTGACCAACCAGGCGTCAAACGACGCAAAGACGTCTGCGATGCCGTGCTCGAGGCCGGTCACCGGCAGCGCTCAGTACAGCGGCCCGATCCGAATCTCATCGGCCGGCTCGCCCGCCCCGAGAAGCAGTTGCCGCAGGAAATCGGTGCCGCCGCGGGCGGCGTCCGCGAGTCCGAGACGGGCGTCGAGAGCGTCTCGATCCCGCTCGAGCGCACGCTCGGTGAAGAGCCCCGTCGCCGAGGCGAGGCCGCCGATCTGGCTGCTCAATTGGGCGGACTGCTGCATGAGGCCGACAAGGCGGTCCGCGAGGGCGGTCGTGAGGGCCGCCTGATCTCGCAGACCGGCGCCCGCGCCCGCCACGAGCAACTCGATGCCGGCGCGCGAACTGGGGAGATCTCGGGCGCCGGATGCCAGCATATCCGCCGCGCTCTGCGCCGCCGCGACCGCGAGAGGCAGCGAGGTGTCGCCGGCGGCCGCTGAGGCAAGCGCCTGCGTGGAGGCGGCGGCGATCTCCTGTTGGGCGGCACCGGCGATGAGCTGCTGGTCCGCCGCCGCGATCGTAACGGCCTCGTGGGACAGTTGAGGGCTGCCGGCGATGTCCCGTCGACGCCGGGTCTGGGCCGCATCCGCTAGATCGAGCGGCCGGAGTTTCGCCAACGCGCCGGCAATGATCGAACGCCACGCGTCGGGCAGGCCCGCCAGTTGTGTCAGCACGTCGGCGGGCGCGACGGGCCCAGGGACCCCGATCGGAAGCGGTAGCACGATTTGCGCCAGGGCCGCGGCTGCGGTTTCGCGCAGCGACTCCATGAACTGACGGAGTTTGTCTACGCCGGCCTGCACGACCGCGATAACGTCTCCGAGCGCGATCGCGGCGGCCGGGCCGATCGCGCCCCCGGACGGAGCAGATCCGGGCCACGCAGGTCCGGCGGGGTCCGGAATCGCCGGGGGCCACGGAAGAAATGGCGGTGGGGCAATCTGAGCCGCCGCGCCGAACGTGCAGAGCAACGGAAAACCGGCCAGGCCGGCCGCGATGGCACAAACCCGCAGCACCCGGCTCATCCTACGGATCCACATCGTTCCCTCCGCCGACGCGCCAGCTCGTCAATGGCCGGCCATGCGCCGATTTTCGCAGCGAGGCGGTCGCGCTCGAGGCATTCGGCCGCGGTCGTCGTGCCGATCAGATAGTCTTCGGGAATCTCGCGCAGAACGACGACGCCGCCCTCCCGCCCCTCCAGTAGGTCGAGGAGCACGAGCACTTCGTTGAGCACACCGGGCCGCTGCGTGAGACTTTTCCACAGCATCCGGTGTTGGTCGTTGAGATTGAGAAGCGGCGCCACGCGGTCGATATCGGCCGCTCGCGTCAGCACCTTGAGCGGCGCGTTCTCCAAAATCCCGCGCGCGTGTTCGTTCTCGAAGTCACCCAGTCTTTGGCTGATGGCCATAATCCCGGCACCAAATTTCCGAAACCGGCGAAACATCCCGACGAGGGACTCCGCCGCGACCCGGTTGAGCAACGACGCCCATGTTTCATCGCTCACGACATACTTGAGACGGCCGCGGTCGGAACGCACGCGCTGATAGATCAGATGGTTCGCGAGCAGCGCGACAATCGGCGCGAGTTCCGGGTATTGTTCATCGAGGCCCTCGGTGTCGAAGCAGACGATATCGGCCCGCAAATCCATCGTGGACGGCCGGTCGAGCAGACGCCCGTACACGCCATCGTGGATCCACAGATCCAAGCGCCCGGCAAGGTCCGCCGCCGTACGCCAATCGTCGGTCCCCGCCCCCCGTGCGCCCGCCTGCTCGAATGTCCGCAGCGTGTGGCACACATCATGAAGAAAGACCGGCGCGCCGCCGGCACGCGCGTACGCCTGCCGGATCGCGTCGTCGATCAGTGCCATTTCCCTGCGCCCCGGCGCCTCGCCGGGCTCCGCAACCATCAGCGCGATCAGCGCCCGGAGTAGCCCGAGATGCGCGGGATCGGGTTCGGTTTCTCCGGGCAGCAGCGCGAACGGATTGATCGACACGTCTGCGCCCGGATCGATATGCACGTGCTGGCCGCCGTACACGTGGCAAAAGGTCCGGTAGGCGCCGCCCTTGTCCACGATGAACACGACGGGCTCGAGCACCAACAGGCGAGACAGCCAGGCGAGGGCAAAGTGAGTTTTGCCGCCTCCGGACTCGCCGACCACGACGGCGTTCCACGACGGAAGGCGCGGGTCGAACGGATCGAGCGCAACGAGACTATGCGCGCGGGTCGTGAACAGACACACCGGGCGTTCGGCTCCGCGCCAGGGCGCTGCGCATGGGAAGAAATCGGCGGCGTTGCTTGTCAGCATGCGAAGCAACCGTTCGTTGGGCAGTCCGCTGAAGGGCGCCAGTTGAAAGAACTGTCGTCGAAGCGCGACCGATTCAATGCGCGCGTCCACGCCGGGAATTTGTCGGAACGCGTCAAGGGCCCGGCGGGCGGCCTCACGCGTCCGCTCGGGGCTCGGTTCCTGGACTACGACTGCCGCGCCGACCCGCATCACGCGCTCGCCGGTCAGCTGCATCACGTCCAGAGCCCCGGCCACCTGCTGCTCGACGGCTCGCGCATTCGAATCTCCGCCGTCCTGAGCGAGCACTGCCTGACGGCTCAAGCGGCTCTTCAACTCGAGGCGCTTCAGTTGCTCGGACCGCCGGTCGTTCCAAGCTTCCACAATGAGCCAGTAGGAGCCGGGCAGTTCGAGCAACGGGGCGATGAGGTTCGGCGTCGTGGGTCGATCGGGCAGGACGTCCATCGCGACGACCGCGTGGGCACACCCGTCCATCCACAAGAAATCCCATCGACGGTGGAGGTCGGATCGCACCAGCGCCGTTCGCAGGGAGCCGCGGCCAAACGACGGCTCCGTTTGCAGGAGCCGCCGGGGGATTTCGAGCGAGATGTCTACCGGGGCCGACGGCGCTCTATCCCGCCTCTTTCGGCCGGGGTTGAAGAACCGCCAAATCACGGCGGAGAGTCCGCCATCATCGAGCGGGCAGGCGCTAAACCCGCAGCGCGCGCAGTGTGTCGTCATTACTTCCCGAAGCGCGTGCAGCTCGACTTGGTGGATCCGGTAGGTCTCGGCGTCCACCGACGTCCACCAGCGCCGCGCACGCCGCGGAGGATGATACGACAGGTCCAGTACGAGCCGGTAGTTCGCGAAGCGGCCGGCATCGTGCTCGGCGGCGAGCGCAGCCGTCCGGCGTCGGTGGAGCTCCAACACACGCTCCTGCTGCGGGCGCGCGGGAACTTGGGCATGGGCGTGAAGCACCTCGCGGCAATCGTCGTGCACTTCGAGCAGTACGCGGAGACATTCACCTTCCGGGACCGCTGCATTGAACAAAGTTCGAAGCTGGTCGTTGCTACGGGCGAGCTGCGCAGCATCCCACAATTCCGTTCCCGGAAGCCTGAGCTCGAACCCCAACCGGTAGCTACCGTCACGAAGCACG
This sequence comes from bacterium, assembly GCA_035691305.1. Lineage (NCBI taxonomy): Bacteria > bacterium. Next base: position 26,968 of record DASSJF010000082.1, on the reverse strand, counting down.
ACGGCGCCGTCCCGGATGGTCCAGTACGGCAGCTCACGCGTCAGATTTCCGGGCGGTTCAAACGGCCACATCAGTCGTCAACCGACGTACGGATTGACGTCCCGATCGGCCACGAGCTCGTACGAAGCGGGCTCACCGACAAACTCCAGGAAGTGTCGCAGGAAATGCCGAGGCGCTCGCTCGCGGACGCCACGCCAGGCGGCGAAAACCAGTCCCGTGGCGCACGCGGACACCCCGGCCTCGGCACGAGGCCATCCGAGTGCCTGTCCGACAAGCAGATCACTCACCCGGGACAACACCACGAACGCCACGCCGAGCCCGAACCAGTCTTCGAGCTCCACTCCGAGGAACGTGACAGGAGCATCCAGCTTGCGGTACACGGCATGTCGGGGCAGCACAACGTACCTCCTCGACCCTACCCGTGGATCATCCGAATAATCTGCCCGCCGAAGAACAATACTACGGAACCGATGATCACCCACAGGGCGTTCCGGATGCCGTTACGATGATCGGCAATGATCACCGCGCCGGCGACGAGCAGCGCCGCCGTCGCATAAGCCAGCCCGAACGCTCCCGACAGACTCAGGGCCGCCTGGTTGAAGAGATTGGTGAGCGGTGCAAAGAGATCACCGCCGGCGCCGGGCGTCTGAGCGTAAACGCGTGTCGTCCCGGACAGGACGATCACGGCTGTCAGAGCGCTCGTTACAGCTCGCATTTTCAAGGAGCTCCGGTGATCAGAATGAGGCACGGCGCGCCCGGTCCCACTTCGAATGTTTCGATTGCGATACGTGCCGTCTGCGAGTTGAGCATGTCGGCGAAGTGTGACGCCGCGTACGTCCATCCGGGCGCGGGTCCACCTACGGTAATCTGCGTCCCACCGTCGGACACCGTAAATTGAGCGGCGCGCGCGACCGCCTGAACGTACTCGGACGCGGCCTGCGCAACAGCCGTAATCGAGGCGACGACGGTCGCGCCCGGCCGAATCACGGCTCGGCCTGGCAGGCCCGGCGACATGCTTTCGGGATCGAGCGCCACCCCGTTGATCCCCGCGAGCGGCAGGCCGACCTCGGAGCTGGCACCCGCGTGATCGACCGCGCGAAAAGAGATGTGAACCCGGCGATCGGACTGAAGCCCGGCGTAGCCGAGCCAGGTTGAGCCGTCGCCGCCCTGGGCGACCACGGGCACGGGCGGGACGTCGGCCGCGACGATCACCGCCGTCACGAGCCGCGCGGCGATTCGATCGCCAACCTTCAGCGTTGGAGGACCGAGCAAGGCGCGCGGTGCCGCCGGTGCCGAACGCGGCTCCGGCGATGGAGCGGTGTCCCCGGTCGCATCACGGGCATAAACAACGGGAGAGCGACGCACGGCCGAACCGCCCGGCTCCGCGTCGGCCGGCGCGCGGTTGAAGACGATCGACGGTGGCAGTGGCGCGCCGGCGAATGCGAATCCGCCGGGCCCCTGCAGTGCGAGCGGCGGAACCGGCGGCAACTGTGGGGTCGCGCGAGCCGCCACCGGAAATTTTGCGGCAGCGGCCAATACCGTGTGTCCGGACGCGGGCGGCCACCACGGACCCTCGCGTGCCGACCGAGGGCCAATCGTGGATCGTCCGGTGCGCAAGGACAGACCAGCCGGCTGCGTCACGGGAAAGGGCGCGCTTCCCGCCGGCAGGCGAGTCGGCCGATGGAGCAGCGAGGAGATTCCCGCCGTCGCGAGCATTACGACGGCGAGTGCGAGCGGCACCGCGGCTGCGACGCGGCGTTTGGCTACAAGCCGGTCGCCCGCTTCGCTCTCGTACTCACCCCAGCCGAACAACACGCGCCGGAGTGCATTGCGGCGATGACGGCGGTGCAGGGTCCGCTCGCTGTCGAGCCGGACGTCTGACCCCGAAAGCGTGTCGAGGATTTCTGAATAGAGCGCGGGCGATTCTTCCGCGAGACGCGCGAGGGCCCGGGGCACCGCGGCCGGCGAGAGATCAATGTCGTCGCCCAAGACCGCGCGGATGCGGGCGGCTGACTCGGAGCCGAGCGTAATTTCCATGTCGGGCTTCTCCAAGACGGGCGCGGATGTGTATATGTTTCAATGTACAAATATCAATATACGGAAGCGGCCGGCTTCGTCAAGAGGCGAACGCCTGCTCCTAGACGAACGAGAAGAACGCGATGTCAGCTCCACTCGATGACAGCCGGCGACTCGGCCCGGACGCGCTCCGCCGCACCTGCGACGCCGCGAGTCTCGGCTTCAAGACCACCGCCGAACTGCAGTCGGACGTGAGTCCGCGGCTGGTAGGCCAGCCGCGCGCGGTGCAGGCGCTCGACTTCGGCATGCGCATCGACCAGCCGGGCTACAACATTTTCATCAGCGGGCCGTCCGGCACGGGACGCATGACCTTCGCGCGCACGGCCGTCCAGGACGCCGCGAAGGAGGGGCGCGTCCCGCCGGACTGGTGCTACGTCCGCAACTTCGCCTCCCCGAGCCAGCCAATCGCGATCATGCTGCCGCCCGGACTCGGCCGCAAGTTCCAGCACGACGTACGGGAACTGCTCGTCGAGATCCGGGAAGGCCTCCGCCAGGCGTTCACGAGCGAACTGTACGAACGCCGGCGCGCCGACGTCGTGAAGCGCTACGAGCAGCGGGTCGGCCAGATCTGGGAGAACCTCGAGACCGAGGCCCGCGGCAAGGGCCTCATGCTGCAGCGCACCCCGACGGGCATCGCGACGGTGCCGGTCGATCTGCAGGGCAAGCCGGTGCCGGAAGAGGTGTTCAACCAACTGCCGGAGGCCGACCGGACGAAGCTGCAGCAGCGCACGACCGAACTCGGCGATTCCGTGACCGAGGCGCTGCGGCAGGTGCGGGCGCTCGAACGGGAGGGCCGCGAAGCACTCCGCGACCTCGAGCGGCAGACGGCCCAATACATGATCGACGCGCCGATCCAACGGCTCCGCGAGCAGTACGCGGACCACCCGCGGGTGCTCGCGTTCTTCGACGCCGCCAAGCAGGACATGCTCGACCATCTCGCCGAGATCACGCAAACCGGCGACGACGAGGGCCAGCGCCCCCCGGAGTTGCCCGGCATGCCGCGGCGGGACCCGGTCGCGCGCTACCAGGTCAACCTGCTCGTCGACCACGCGGACACGAAGGGCGCGCCCGTGATCGTCGAGACGAACCCCACGTATTACAATCTCGTCGGCCGGGCGGAGCTGCGCGTCGAGTTCGGGGCCCTCGTCACGGACCTCAGCATGATCAAGCCGGGGGCGCTGCACCTCGCGAACGGCGGCTACCTCATCCTGCTCGTCCGCGACGTGCTGACGAGCCCGTTCGCCTACGAGGGCCTCAAGCGAGCGCTGCGCGGCGGCGAAATCCGGATCGAGTCGCTTGGGGAGGCCGCCGGCGCCTTGCCGACGGCGACCCTGCGCCCCGACCCGATCCCGGTCAACATCAAGGTCATCCTCGTCGGGACCCCCGATCTCTACCACCTGCTGTACGCGCTCGACGAAGACTTCGAGCAGCTGTTCAAGATCCGGGCGGACTTCGACGTCGTGGTCGAGCGCACGCCCGAGACGATGCGCGAGTACGCGCGCGTGATCACCGGCATCGCCCGGCGCTGCGGGGTCTGCGAGTTCGACGCCCAGGCGGTGGCCGAGGTGATCGACCACGGCACCCGCGTCGCGGGCGAGCAGGGCAAATTGAGCACACGCTTCAACGAGGTCACGGAAATCGTCTTCGAGGCGGCGGCCTGGGCCAAGAAGGCCGGCCGGGACATCGTCACGCGGGAAGACGTGAAGCGGGCTGTGGAACAGAAGGCGCATCGCAGCAACCTGATCGAGGAGAAGATCCGCGAGGCGATCGAGAACGGCCAGATCCTCGTCGACACGGACGGCGCGGTGGCCGGCCAGATCAACGGGCTCGCGGTGCTCCAACTGGGGGACTATGCGTTCGGGCAGCCGAGCCGGATCACCGCCCGCGTGTACGTCGGCTCGCGGGGCGTCGTCAACATCGAGCGGGAGACGCAGATGTCCGGGCGGATCCACAGCAAGGGCGTCTTCGTCCTCTCGTCGTTCTTCGCCAGCCGGTTCGCGCAGCAGGCGCCCCTCAGCCTCTCCGCCTCGCTCGCCTTCGAGCAGCTGTACTCCGAGGTCGACGGCGACAGCGCAAGCTCGACCGAGCTCTACGCGCTGCTGAGCGAACTCGCCGGCGCCCCGATCAGCCAGGGCATCGCCACGACCGGCTCTGTGAACCAGCGAGGCGAGATCCAGCCGATCGGCGGCGTGAACGAAAAGATCGAGGGCTTCTACCTGACGTGCAAGGCGCGCGGCCTGACCGGCCGCCAGGGCGTCATCATCCCGCACCAGAACGTCCGCAACCTGATGCTGCGCGCCGAGGTGGTGGACGCGGTGCGCGAAGGCCGATTCCACGTCTGGACCGCACGGACGATCGACGACGGGATCGAGATCCTGACCGGCGTCCCGGCCGGGACGCCGGACAAGGACGGCAACTATCCGGCCGGCACGATCAACGGCCGGGTCCAGCGCCGGCTCGCGGATCTGGCGCAGCGGCTCCAGAAATTCGGGGACCGCCGCGAGGTGCGCGAAACGATTATCATGCAGGGCGGACCCGCGACGCCACCGCCGCCGGGACCGCCGCCCGGCCCGCCCGAACCGCCTCCGCCCGGCACTCCGCCGCCCGAGCCGCCGCCGCCGGTTCCGCCGCGTCCCGGCGCGCCGTCCACGGAGAACGCGCCCCAAGACCGGTAGGATGGCGTGGCCTAACGGCAGCGCAGAACCCCGAACGGTACCCCGGTCGCCGGCCTCCCGGCGGCCGGCCTGATACTAACCGGCCGTGTGCCGCCTGCGGGCCGGCCGACGATGCGCCACCTGCGGGACCGGCGCCGCGCGCCGCGGACTCGTCCGGCCGGAAATCAACTGGCCGATCCGAGTGTACACGCGCCGGAGGCCCGTCCAAGTGTTAGGATCGTCCAGGCCGCGACGGGTCAGGTAGTCGTGCAGCAGGGAGAGCAGCATGCCCGACGACATCCGGCTGAGCAGCCGCCGGCTCGCGCGGGCGACTGCCTCCAGTTCCACGATCTGCTCCTCTAGGACGTCGTCGTCGAGGTCCTCCCCAGCCCGCTGCCGCCGTGCGTGGACCAACTCGTGGAGGATCGTGAATTGCTTCTCCGGCCTCGGCAGCCCGGCTTCGACCCAGATCTCGTTCCCGTCGTCCCCCATGTTGAGCAGACCGTCGAACGTCGTATCGGGGCTCAGGGGGATGTCCGTGAGCTGTCGGGCCAGCGTCCGGAAGCGGCGTAGGTACTTCTCGCGAATCACGTAGGAGCGTCTCGGGAGCCGCGTGAGGCGGGCGGCCCGCTTTCCCGAGCGAACGAGATGAATGCCGCCCACCGCAGGGCGCCTCAGGCGCACGGTGCGCGTCCGTGTCTTGCGCGACATATGTCCTCCGCTTGACTCGGTGCCAAAATGTACCCGGCCAAACGATGGCGAGGAGCCGAATGTTCCGGGCGAGGTCGGCAGGCGTCGATCAGGTGTTCGGGTCAATTTTCCCGTGCCGGTGTCCGTTCTTTTCCCAGGATGGGATGCCGGACAACGACACGCTTCCCCAAGGCTAAATTCAGGGATTTACTGAGAGGTCGCCGTTCTATGCGGGCGCCGCGGGCTGTGGAAGGCCGCGGCCGGAAACTAGGCGGCGGCGGCCCGCATGTGCTACTGTGAATCCGGCCCCGATCGTCTAGGTCGGCCTAGGACATCGGCCCTTCAAGCCGGTAACGCGGGTTCGAATCCCGCTCGGGGCACCATGCGTTTGACTGCACCCGGCTGCTAGATGTTGTCAGAAGGCACGTGCGCTGTCCGGCCTAACCGCAATGCGCGCGCCCTTACATGATTGAAAAGAAGGATCGTCTGCCGTCGTGTGTTCACCGCAATCGCAAGAGCCAAGAGCACGAAGATTGCGTGGTCGGTAACCTGCACCCATTCGCCGGTCAGCCAGAACCTACGGGCGGTCAGAAGCAGCAAGTAAGCATACTGAATCTGTCCAACCAGCTTGGCGGTGACGGTTGGGGCGAATACAATGTCTCCCGCCGAGACCGCATACAGGGTTTGCGTGACCGCCATGAGCAGGCCTGTCACCAGTATGACGGCCCATTTCCACCAAGGTAGGAGCCCGATAATGAACAACACCGTGAACAGGACGTAGATGACCACAAAATCGATTGCGCTGTCGAATGCCCCGCCGAAGTTGCGGACCCGCGGCATCAAGCGGGCGATCCGACCGTCAATGAGATCGCTGACAATCACGGCGGCCAGCAGTCCCGCTCCGAGCCCCGCCAGCCGTTGTGCGAGCGCATAGACGAGGAATGGCAACAGCACGAGTCGGCAGCCCGTGACTGCATCGGCAAGCGTGAGCGGCGGATTCGCCACGGAGAGCCTGCGCTCGGCGGGCGCCTTGCTCACCATGCCTCCCGCAGGAGGCGTCGCCGGATCGCGGCCGGGGTTGCTCTTGCGCCCTTGCTCAGCTGCCGGCGCGCGAGGGACATAAGAAGGCGCTACCGCGGGAACCAAGTCCCGCAGAACGGGTATGGACACGCCGTCACCGAGTCGGGCGCGCCCGACGGGTCGCCCAACGAGGCGAACGAGCCGTCCCAAACCATGAAGAGGTGGCCGAGAATAAAGTAAAGCGCCATAAGGCCCGCCAGCCACAAGACACCCGCGAGAACCGAGGAATGCCGATCGGCCGGCGCGCTCGCTAGCATCGGTGCCGCCCCCGAAGCCCGACGTCCAACCTTGTTCCGTCTCCGACGATAGAAGGGACGGCCGGAATGCACATCGGTCGAAGGGCCCACGGGAGGGTCCGGCCGGGCCGTCGAAAACGCCGTTCCGGATGGCCGACCAGACGCGCCCGGCGGGAATGTGGATGCACCGGCAGCGGGCTGTCACCTTGCTGGACTGGGTGTTCCTCGTCGGCCTTGCGTTGTGGCGGACACTGCTCGGTCCCTGGCCCCTCTACCTCTACGAGCTAGCGGGAGGGTCGGCGCTGTACCTTGCGGCGCGCACCGCGATCGTGCTGCGGCGCGAGGTCCCGATGTGGGCCGAGTACCTGTTTGTTTTCATCGACGCGGCAATCGTCGCCGTGGTGGTCCGGATGCTCGGCGGCATCCGGGACGATTTCTACCTGGCTTACTTCTTCGTCTTCGGCGAAGCCGCGGTGACCCTCGACTTCTGGCTCGTGGTGGCGCTGAGCGGCTGGATCGTCCTCGGCTATCTGCTCGCGACCCGACCCGCCAACTTTGACGAGACCTGGGTCGTCGGCTACCGACTGTTCTTCATGCTTGTTGCCGGCGTGGGCGCCGGGTGGATCGCGTGGCGGGAGGCCACGCACGGACGGGAGGTCGCGCACCTACGCGAGCAACTGCTCCTCGAGGAGGAGCGCGGCCGGCTTGCGCGGGAGATCCACGACGGCGTGGGGCACATCCTGGCCGCGGGGGCGCAGTCCGTGGAACTGGTCGAACGCCTGCTGCCCACGGATCCGCAACGCGCCCAGGCACTTCTGCCTGACGTGAAGCGTCTGTTCCGGCAGGGTCTGGATGAGATCCGGCTGCTTGTCCTCGGGCTCCGGTCCCCAGGGCCGTCGGCGGGAGACGCGGTAGCCGCTGCGCGACAATACCTCGCCGCGCTGTCCACTCGCACCGAGATCGCAACCGAGGTCCGCAGCCGCGACGCGGCGATTCCGTTGTCACCCGCGTCGGAGTTTGCGTTTCGGCGCATCCTCCAGGAGACGCTCACGAACGTCGCGCGGCATGCCCGTGCCCGCCGCGTGGCGGTGACCCTCGATCACACCGCCGGGACCTTGACGTGCAGCGTGCAAGACGACGGCGTCGGCTTTGACGCCGCCGGTGACGGCGGCCGACGCGGGTTTGGGCTCGACCACATTCACGAGCGCGCCGCGGAGCTCGGCGGCACCCTGGATATTGCCTCGAGGCCGGCGGGCGGCACCACGGTCACCTTCTCGCTCCCCCTGCGTGCCGCGCCGCGGCCGCGCGAGAGGATGGCGTGAGCGAGGCTCCATCGAAAGTTCGGCTGCTCGTTGCCGACGATGACAGCGTCTTGCGGCACACCCTCGCGAACCTGCTCGCGATGACGGACGGCGTTGAGATCGTGGGCGAGGCCGCCGACGGCGATGAGGCGGTGGAGCTTGCGGTGGCGCGGCAGGCCGGCGTCGTCCTGATGGACATCGGGATGCCGCGCTGCGACGGCATCGCGGCGACCCGGCGCCTTGCGGAGCGGGCGCCCAACATCAAAGTGGTCATTCTCACCATCTACGCCGATGACGACCGCGTCTTTCGCGCGCTGCAGGCGGGGGCCCGCGGGTATCTCCTCAAGGACGCCGCTCCGGACGAGATCGTCCGCGCGGTGCGCGCGGTGCACGACGGCGAGGGGATCCTGCACCCCGGTCTCGTGGGCCGGGTCATCCGCGAGTTCACGCGCGTCACGGAACGCGACCCGGAGCGGGAGCAGCGGTTCTCGGAGCTCACGGCGCGCGAGCGCGAGGTGCTGGACCTACTGGCGTGCGGCCTTCGCAACCAGGACATCGCGGCGCGCCTCGCGATCGCGGAAAAGACCGTCAAGCATCACATCAGCAACATTCTCTCAAAACTGCGGGTCAACCACCGGACGGAAGCGGCGATCCTGGCCTCGCGCCTGGGTCTCGGGCGGCACATCGAAGCGCGCTGATCTCCGCTCCGGCCGGCAGGACGAACGCCACGAGGTAGGCGGTGCGCCGCACCGGGCGCGAGCCCCCGCGGCTCATACCTGGGCGCCCGCGGCGTCGACCATGGCCTGGATAGCGATCCGCAGGTCCCGCGTGAGCCGCAGGACGGTCTCTTTGCGGGTGCCGCGCGCATCGTGGACGCGGTGGTACAGGTCCCAGGCGGGATCCGGGCGGAGGCCCCACTCCCGCTCCTGGCGGCCGAGCAGTTCGACGCCGAGCGCGTAGATGCGGTCGTAAAGCGGGCCGGTCCGGCGATCTCCGAAGTACACCGTCTTGAGCTCCGCCGCCAACCGGCCCAGTACGGGCAACACGTCGTCGAGATATCGGTACTTGATCGCGACCGGGACGATCACGACCGGCCGCTCCGCGCGCCCTTCCCGGCGGTGCTCGCTTGCCATATCGAGCGCGAGCATCGCGACACCCGGTTTGAACGGCATCACCACGTCGTTGAGCAGATATACCTCGCCCTCGGGAAAGATCAGGAGATCGAGCTCCGTCACCACCATGGCGTCGGCGAAATCCGAGTGGTTGAGAGCGATCAGCACGCCCGGCGGCAGGCTTCGCAGCCGCTCGGCGTCCCGCGTCTCGCACGAGAGGCGCGCCCGCGGCATCGCGTAAGATCGGTTCACCAGCCGCATCAGCCTCGTGAACGTCCGGCTGAGCTTGGCCGGCCGAAATTCCGTGATCGAGGGCGGCGGCTGCACGGCGCATTCCACCTTTTTCACGCCGACGCTGACAAGTGCTCCTCAAAGAAACCGATGACGCGCCGGTGGTATTCCTCGATACCTACGCGGCGCGTGCGGGCGTGCCCGGCCCGTTCGACGACCCAGAGCGCCTTGGGCTCGCCGCACGCGCGGTATAGGGCGTGGGCGTCCCCGACGTCGGTCAGCCGGTCCCGCTTCCCGTGGATGATCAGAACCGGACGTGGACTGATCGCGGCGATCGCCTCGACGGGCGCGACCGACGCCAGCGGCACACCAATCAGGCGCTCGCCGACCCGCCGGGCTCGGCGCCACGCCAAGACCGCGAGCGGCCCGCCGAGGCGGCGCGCCACCCGCTCGGCGGCGTGGTCGAGCCTCGCGTAGCTGCTGTCGGCGACGACCGCTTTGATCGCCGGGCTCCGGGCGGCGGCGAGGATCGCCGCGGCGGCGCCCATCGAGAGCCCCACGATTCCGATCCGGCGCCGCGGTCCGGCGAGGCGCTCCACGAGTACCACAGCCCCCAGGATGTCCTGAAGTTCTCGGTGCCCGAGGGTGACCGCCGTGCGCGCGCTCTCTCCCCAATTCCGGAAATCGAACGCGAGCACGGCGAACCCCGCGTCGATGAGCGCGCCGGCCAGACCGGCCATGTCGCGCTTATCTCCGGGCACGCCGTGGCAGAGGATGATCGTCGCGGCGGCCCCGGGCCGATCGCCGTACCATCCGGTCAGCCTGATCCCATCTGCGCTCTCGAACTCCACCGACCGGAGCCGTGTGTCCGGAATCCACGGTCTCTGTGTGAGCCACGCGAGCGTACGAGTGCGAAATGTGGACGTGAGCAGTGCCCGCATCGACGGCTCTATCGCGCGCCCTTGATTTTCCAAACGAAGACCGAGCCGAGCGCGACTTCGACCACAGCCAGCAAGAAGATGACCGAATACCCAAGGTTGGGCCCCGTCCGGTTGAAGACGTCGAGCAGCGGCCCGGCGATGGCGGGCGCGAGCACCTGGGGCAGTGTGTTCGCGATGCCCCAAATCCCGAGATCCTTCGCGGCCGAACGGCCCGACGGGAGAACGTCGATCGCAAGCGCCCAGTCGACACTCGCGTACGCGCCATAGCCGATACCGAACAGCACGCCGATCCACAGCAGCGTCTGGTACGGCGGCTGAAAGAGCAAACCCAGGACCGTGAACGCCAGGAACATCCCGGCCGTCGAGACGATTCCCTTGCGGCCGATCAGATCCGATGCCGGCCCGGCGGCGATCGCGACCAGCGCCCCCGAGGCGATGACGACCGCGCTGAGGGTCCCCGTCGCCTGCGCTGCGTGGAGGCGGGAGAGGTGCAAGGTATCGCGGACGAAAAACTGGAGGAAGGTGATGACCGTGTAGAATCCGAGCATGACCAGTCCCCGCGTCGCGAATAGCCAGGCGAAGTCGGGGTAGCGGGCCGGATCGACCCAAAAGGATCTGAGAAATGCAGGCAGCGCGAGACGCGGAGCGCACCGCAGCGGTGTCTCTTCAACCTTCCAGACGATCGCAACCGCGGCCGCGAGGAGGACGCCGGCGACGATCGAGTAGACGGCACCGGTCAGGCCGGCGCCGACCAGGCGGCCCGACAGCAGCGCGGCCGCGATCGTGCCGCCCATCATCATGCCGCCCATTACCCCCGACATCGCCCCGCGCTGGAAAGCAGGGACCTTGTCTGGAATCAGACCGTTGAAGGCACTCCCGGCGGCGTTGACCGTCAGTTGAACCCAGAGCAGTGCGGCAGCGAACGCGAGATAGGTCGGTGCGTACCGCATGCCGAGAAGCCCGGGCACCGCGAGCAGCGCGCCGGCCGCGACAAACGGCCGCCGGCGCCCCATGGGAAGTGTGGAGCGGTCGCTCAACGCGCCGACGACGGGCGACACGATCATCGCGACGACGGCGCCGCCCGCGAAGAGCAGCCCAAGGTACAGCCCCTTCTGTGGCTCGGGAACGAACCGGAGAAGCTCCGCGGGCACGACCACCGTAAGCAGCGCGCCCCAGACGAAGCTGACCGCAAACCAGAAGACGCCAAGCCAGAGGAGTTGAGCGAGCGGAAGCGGCCGGCCCGGCTGCGGGTCCACGGCTATTCCTCCTCCCCGCTCCGCGCCATCTCGGGAACCCCGGCGTCGTAGTGCCGAAGCCAGGGCCGGTCCATCGGTATCACCTCTTGCCCAGACCCGAGGGACACAGACCGAGCGGGATCGGACTCTCCGTATCCGGCGCGCCCGTCAAGCGTGTGATCGCCTGCATCACGCGCGCGGTCAGCGCCGATTGCTGGCGCCGTGCCGGCGCCTCCGCCGGGACGATCGCCTCGCCGACGCAAACGGTAATCCTTCCCGGGCGGGGCATTCTCGTCCCGAGCGGCCACACGTCGTAGGTCCCGCCGATTCCCACCGGGACGATCGGGACCCGGGCTCGGCCGGCAAGGAACGCGAGACCGTCGCGGGGACGCTGCAGGCGGCCGTCGGTGCTGATCTTACCTTCCGGAAAAATCACAAGCGCGTCGCCGCGATCGAGACGCGCGAGGCACTCCTCGATCGCACCGCGGTCGAACCGTCCGCGCCTGACCGGAACCACCCGGAACGGACGGATCAGCGCGCCCAGGACGGGCATTGTAAGCAGCTCCGCCGCGGCGAGGAACGTGCAGCGCCGCGGCACGGCCGCCGCCATCACGAGAGGATCGATTTGGCTTCCGTGGTTGGCGGCGAGAATCACGGGACCGTCCCCCGGGATGCGCCCCACGTCCCTGACCTGGAGACCGAAGCCGAGCCTCAGGGTTCCCTTGACGATCCACTGGAACGCCGCGTAACCGTCCATGGCCCACCCCGCCCGCTAAGGAGTTCCGATGGCCTGACCCGACGGTACCGTACGCACCGGACCGCCGGCATCGGCCCAAAGGCCCAGCCGAGGAGCACCGTCCCGGCGCCCGAGCCGTTGGGTCCAAAGACCGATGCCGGCTTCGCGCGCCCCGGTTATCCTCCAGCCGAGGGCGATCAACGGGAGGAGTGACCGATGGACATCCGCGGCCCGGAACGAGCGGTGGAAGCGGTCCTAGGCGTCACGATCACGCTGATCTGCGTAGTGGCGGCGTTCGTTGTCTGGCGCTACGCGCTGTCCGTCGTCTTTCAGTAGCTCAAACGGGGGTGCCGAGGTGGAAACTTACTTCTTCCTTGAAACCCTAGTTCGGGAGAAGATTGCGGAGGCCCGGGCCGAAGCGGCGCGGGAACGGCTGTTGCACGCGGCCGGGCAGCCCGACCGGCGCCGCGGTGATGGAGGGGCCCTCTGTCTCCTGCGCAACCTTTGGGCTCTCCTGTTCAGAGGACCGAGCCAACCGAGCAAAGACCGCGCGCTGACCGGGCAGGGGCGATAGCGATGCACACCCATGTCGCCGCGGTGACCGTTCTCACGATGTTAGGCGGGTGTCTCGCCGCGCCGGGAGCCGGCCGGGCGGCGCCGGCGGTTCGGTACGCGCGGAATGTCTTGCGCGTGGAGACCGGGCGGTCATCCGGATTCGTTGGACCATGATCACCCGCGACAGGGGAAGCGCTCTCGATCCGCGAGGCGCCTGATCACCTCCATCACGCGCGCGGTGAGCGCCGATTGCTCGCGTCTGGACGGCGCCGCCTCGGGGACGATCGGCTCGCCGACGCGAACCGTGACCGTCCCCCGGCGGGGCCACCTTGCTCCCGACGGCCAGACTTGGCGCGTCCCCGAGATCCCCATCGGAAGGATCGGAACGCGGGCGCGGGCGGCGACAAATGCCATGCCGTCCTGGGCGGGTAGGAGGCGTCCCTCGGCGCTGATCGTGCCCTCGGGGAAGATCACGAGCGCCTCGCCGTGCTCGAGGCGTGTCAGGCACTCCTCGATCGCGCGGCGGTCGAACTGCCCGCGTCTGATCGGGATGACCCGGAACGGGCGGATCAGCCTCCCTAGGACAGGCCTCGTGAGCAGTTCGGCCGCGGTCAGGAACGTGCAGCGCCGCGGCACGGCCGCCGCCACGACCACAGGGTCGATGTCGCTTCTGTGGTTCGCGGCAAGAACGAGCGGGCCCCTTGGGGGAATGTGCTGCCCGCCAATGACCGTCAGTCCGAACCCGAATCTGAGAATCGTCCGGAAGAGCCACCGGACCGCCGAGTATCCGCCCATCACACGTTCGCGCCTCCCCCGCTCCCTTAGTCACCGCGTCGTACTCCCGGTGGGCCCTTCGGCCGATGCGGGCGACGCGGCGCGCTGGTACCGTTCGAGACGCGTAAGACTGCAGACCAGGGGGGACGGACGTGAATGTCGTCAAACGCGATGTGGTCCAGGCTGCCGCGAACGCCGGGGTCTCGTACGAACAGACCGAGGCCCTCTGGGAGACGCTGGAGAGCCGTCAGGACCGGTCCGCGCGCTTCGACGTGCCCACCGTCGCGTACTATCTGGGCGCGCTCGTTGTGATGGCCGCGATGGGTTGGTTCATGACGACCGCGTGGGAGCGCTTCGGCGGCCGCGGCATTCTTCTCATCGCGACGACCTACGCCGCCTGTTTTGCTACCGCCGGGTACCGGCTCTGGCAGAAAAGCTCCTATCGAGTGCCGGGCGGGTTGCTCATGACGCTGGCGGTCTGGATGGTGCCTCTCGCGATCTACGGCTTGGAGCGGATGACCGGCATCTGGCCGCAGGGAGACCCGAGCGCCTACGCCGGTTACCACGAGTGGATCAAGGGCAGCTGGCTTCTTATGGAAATCGGCACCATCGCAGCCGGTCTCGTAGCGCTCCGGTTCGTCCGCTTTCCGTTTCTGACGTTCCCCGTTGCGTTTGCCTTCTGGTACATGTCAATGGATCTGGCTCCGGTGCTTCTTGGACGTCCGAACGTCGGGTGGGAAGCCGCCTGGGACGAGAGGCTGTGGGTGTCGGTCGGCGTGGGCCTGGTCATGCTGGTCCTCTCGGGCCTTGTCAACCGGAGGAGCCCTGAAGATTATGCACGGTGGGGATACCTCTTCGGCCTGCTCTCGTTTGCGAGCGGCCTCACGGTGCTGATGCGCACGGAAGCGTCGTGGGCGGCATACGGCGCGGTCAACCTGGCGTTGATGTTCACCGCGGTGCTTCTGCAGCGGCGCGTGTTCCTCGTCTTCGGCGCGATCGGAGTCTACGTGTACCTCGCGCGCCTGGCCTACGTGGTGTTCAAGGACTCGGTAATGTTCCCGTTCGCTCTGACGGCGCTCGGGCTCGCCGTCATCTACGGCGGCGCGCTGTACGAGCGGCACCACGGTCGGATCGAGTCGAGCCTTCGCGGGACGCTGTTCGGGCCGACCCGCGCGAACGGGGAGGCACGGTGATGAAGCACCGGCGTTGAAACCGTCGATGGTAACGCCCGCTCCCGCCGTCCCCGGCAGGAGCACTCGACGTGCGCGCTCGAACCCCAGGGGGTGTTCGTCGAGATTCTGGTCCTGTCGATGTTCGCGGGCGTGCTCGGCGCGCTCCTCGGACTCGGCGGCGGCATCATCATCGTTCCGGCGCTCACGCTGTTGGTCGGTCTCCCGATTCGCTACGCGATCGGGGCCAGCATCGTCTCCGTGATCGCGACGAGCAGCGGAGCGGCGGCCGCCTACGTCCGGGGCGGGCTCGCAAATTTGAGGATCGCGATCGGCCTCGAGGTGGCGACGACGGTCGGCGCGGTCTCCGGCGCGTTCATCGCGGGCCTCGTACCGGTCCGGGTCCTGTACGTCATCTTCGGTCTCCTGCTGGCCTACTCGACGATCGCGCTGCTCGGCCGCGTCCGGCTCGAACTGCCCGGCGAGGTGCCGTTCGATCCGCTCGCCAGCCGCCTGCGATTCCACGGCGACTACCACGATCATGTCCTCGAGCGGCGCATCGCCTACACGGCGACCGCGGTGGTCCCCGGCGGTCTGATGATGTACGTGGCGGGGCTCATGTCGGGCCTGCTCGGCATCGGCAGCGGCCTCTTCAAGGTGCTGGCGCTCGACGTGATCATGCGGCTGCCGATGAAGGTGTCGACCGCCACGAGCAACTTCATGATCGGCGTCACCGCGTCTGCGAGCGCGGGCGTGTACTTCGCCCGCGGCGACATCCACCCGCTCGTCGCGGCGCCGGTCGCCCTCGGGGTGCTCGCCGGCGCGTGGGGGGGCACCCACGTGATGGAACGGCTCAGAAACACGACGCTGCGGAAGCTCTTCGTTCCCGTGCTCGCGGTGATCGCCGTGGAGATGATCCTCCGTGGACTCGGAGTCTAGCGCCCCGCGGCCGGCGGCGTCCGAGATGCCGCTCGACGAGACGAGCCCCACCGCCCGGGCGCTCGGCGTCATCCTCCGGGCCGGGGTGCTCGTCTCCGCGGCGATCGTCCTCCTCGGGGTGGGCCTCTTCGCGCACCGCCGCGGCCTCGGCTTCGTGCTGTTCGGGTCCCGCGACGCGATCCTCGGCTCCGGCGAGAACCCGGCCAGCCTGCGCGAGCTGCTCGACGACCTCCGCAACAACGCGCACGTGCCGGGGGCGGTCACCGACATCGGGCTGCTTACGCTCATGGCCACGCCGGTCCTCAGCGTAGTGGTATCGCTCGGGTTCTTTGCGCGGCACCGCGAGTGGACCTACGTGATTTTCGCGTCGCTCGTGCTCGGAATGCTCGTCCTGGGGTCCGTCCTCGGCAGCATCTGACCGCTAGCGTCCCGTCCAGCGCGGCGCGCGCCGTTCGTTGAACGCGGCGATGCCTTCGCGGCAGTCGTCGCTCGCGTAGAGCATCCGCTGGAGCTCCCCTTCGAGCTTCAGCCCGTCCTCGAACGGATGGGTGAGGCCGTAGCGGATCGCCTGCCGCGCCGCCCGCACCGCCAGCGGCGCGTTGGCCGCGATCGCGCGCGCCGTTTCGGCGACGGCCGGGGCGAGCTCCGACGCGGGCACGACCGCGTCGACGAGGCCGAGCCGGTGGGCCTCCGCTGCCGTGATCCGGCGGCCGGTCAGCACGAGGTGCATCGCGCGCGCCGGCCCGATCAACCGGGCGAGCCGCTGGGTCCCGCCCGCGGCGGGGATGATGCCGCGCGTGACCTCGGGGCAGCCGAGTTCGGCGGTGTCGGCCGCCCAGCGCAGGTCGCAACCGAGCGCGACCTCGCACCCGCCGCCGACCGCGAGCCCGTTGATCGCGGCGATCGACGGAACCGGCAGCGCCTCGAGCGCGAGCGGCAGCTGGAAAATCGCGCGGTTGTGGCGCCAGATCTGCGCTTCCGCGGCCCCCGCCCTTTCCTTGAGGTCGGCGCCCGCGCTGAACGCGCGCCCTTCGCCGGTCAGCACCAGCACGCGGGCCGCCGGGTCCCGCCCCACCGCCTCGAGCGCCGCTACCAACTCCCGGCACAGCGCGCTGCTGAGCGCGTTCAGTACTTCCGGACGCCGCATCGTGAGCGTCACGATGCCGTCGCGCGATTCGACCGTCACGAGCGGCGCAGCCATCCCCGTCCCTCCCATCGACTTCCGCGGCCGGCGACCCGTGTGAGCGGGTGGGCTCAGGCGCGGCGCCGCGAGGCGGCCAGCGCCGTCACCGCGGCCGCGACCGCGTCGGCGATCTCATCCGCGTCTTGATCGGTGATCGTCAGCGGCGGCGCGGCGATCACGGGATTGTCGGCGAAGCACAGCATGCCGCGGTGCCGCAGCTCGCGGTCCAGCCGATCGATGCCCCGCACGCCCAACGGCAGCGGCGCACGCGTCGTCCGGTCTTCCACCAATTCGACCGCGGCCATGAGGCCCATTCCCCGCACCTCGCCCGCGATCGGGCAATCCCGCAGGCGCATGGACAGCCCGTCCACGAGACGCCGTCCGAGCGACGCCGCACGCTCCACGAGCCCCTCCTCCTCGATGACCCGGAGACACGCCAGCGCCGCCGCGCACGCGGCGGGATGGCCGCTGTAGGTGAATCCGTGCGGCACCAGCCGGCGCGCCAGGCGCTCGGCGACGTGCCGGCGCAGCGCGACCGCCGCCAGGGTGTGGTAGCCGCCGGTCATGCCTTTGCCGAGGATCATGAGGTCCGGCGTCACCTGCCAGTGCTCGCACGCAAACCAGCGGCCCGTCCGCCCGAACCCCGTCACCACCTCGTCGGCCACGAGGAGCACGCCGTGGCGGTCGCAGATCTCGCGCAGCCTCGGCCAGTACGCCGGCGGCGGCACCAGCACGCCGCCGGGCCCCGGCACCGGCTCCGCGAACACCGCGGCCACACGGTCCGGGCCGGCGTCCTCGATCGCGCGCTCCACTTCGTCCGCGCAGGCGAGCGTGCAGGCGTCGAGCCGGGCGCAGTGGGGACAGCGGTAGCGGTACGGGGCGTGCACGAACCGAATCCCGGCGATCGGCGCGCCCATCCCGCGCAGCAGCCCGCGGTCCGGGTCGCTGAGCGACGAGCCCGCGTACGTGCTGCCGTGGGCGGAGTACTCGCGGCTGATGATCACCCGCCGCCGGCCGGTGCCTCCCGCGCTGTGGAACAGCCGCGCGAACTTGAGCGCGGTGTCGACGGCCTCCGACCCGGTCGGCACGGGCACGATGCTCTCGAGGTCCCCGGGCAACACCGACTTGAGCCGTTCGGCGAGCGTCTCGACAAGCGGCGACGCCGCGTCGGTGAGCGGCGCGAACGAGAGCGTGCGAAGCTGCTCCGCGATCGCGTCAATGATCTCGCCCCGCCCGTACCCGACGAGCGCGGCCCACAATCCCGAGCGCGCGTCGAGGTAACGGCGGCCGTCCGCGTCCCAGACGTGCGTGCCCTCGCCGCGCACGAGGCGCAACGGTCCGCCCCGGCGCGCGAGCGCGGCCTGGACCTGCCCCTGATACCAGACGGACGGCGGGGACGGCGGCTGCGCGGGCATCGGCTGAATCCTTCTAGGCAGGAAGCACTCGGACCCGCAGACAATGGTCCGGACACCCGCGGGATCGCAAGGAGGCGTGGAGATGACCGTCAAGGAGTATCCGCTGTTCATCGACGGGCGCTGGGTGAACGGCAACGGACGCGGAGGGTTCGAGGTCATGAACCCCGCCACGGCCGAACCGATCGCCACCGTGGCCGACGGGAGCGCCGCGGAGGCCCGCGCCGCCGTCGACGCGGCCGCCCGGGCGTTTCCGGCGTGGGCCGCCAAAACGGCGCTCGAGCGCGGCGCCATTCTATTGAAGGCTCGCGACATCCTCACGAGCCGGGTGGACGCGCTGGCGCGTCTCGTCACCGAAGAGAACGGCAAGCCCGTCGCGGAAGCGCGCGGCGAGGTCTCGTTTGCGATCCAGTACCTCCCATGGTTCGCGGAAGAGGCCCGCCGGGTCTACGGCGAGATCGTGCCGCCGCCGGTCCCGCACAAGCGCCTGTGGGTCGTCCGCCAGCCTCTCGGGGTCGTCGGCGCGATCACGCCGTGGAACTTCCCCGCCACCATGGTGCTGCGGAAGATCGCGCCGGCGCTCGCGGCCGGGTGCACCGTCGTGCTGAAGCCGGCCAAGGAGACGCCGCTCACCGCGATCGAGATCGCCCGCGCCTTCGAGGAGGCGGGCCTGCCGCCCGGCGTCTTCAACGTCGTCGTCGGCCGGCGCGCGGCCCCGATCGCCGACGTGCTCCTCTCGGACCACCGCGTGCGAAAGATCGCCTTCACGGGCTCGACGGAGATCGGCAAGGCGCTCATGCGCGGCGCCGCCGATCAGCTGAAGCGGCTCACGTTCGAGCTCGGCGGCAACGCCCCGTTCATCGTCTTCGAGGACGCCGACCTCGACCGCGCGGTGCAGAACGCGGTCGCGATCAAGTACTTTCGGGTCGGCGGCCAGTCGTGCATCTGCGCGAACCGGCTGTACGTGCAGCGCAGCATCGCCGACCGGTTCCTCGCGAAGTTCGTGGATGCGGTGCAGGCGATCAAGGTGGGCCCGGGCACGGAGCCGGGCGTGCAGGTCGGCCCGCTCATCAACGCCGAGACCCTGGAGAAGGTCGAAGCGATGGTCCGGGACGCGATCGGCGAAGGCGCCAAGCCGCTCGCCGGCGCGCGCCGGCTCACCGACGGGGCGTTCAAGCGCGGCTTCTTCTACGCGCCCACGGTCCTCACCGACGTCCGCGAGGAGATGCGCGTCTCGAAGGACGAGACGTTCGGGCCGGTGGCGCCGATCCTGCCGTTCGACACCGAGGCGGAAGTCATCGAACGCGCCAACAACACGACCTTCGGCCTCGCCGCCTACCTCTCGTCGCGGGACCTCGCGCGCGTCGTCCGCGTGAGCGAGGCGCTCGAGTACGGCCTGGTCTGCGTCAACGACGCGACCGGCTACACCCACGAGATCCCGTTCGGCGGCGTCAAGGAAAGCGGCCTCGGCCGCGAGGGCGGACGGCACGGCATGCACGAGTACACGGAGGTCAAGTCGATCTCCATCAACATCTCGTAGCCCCGCCCGGACCGCGGAATGCAGCCGACCGACCGCGTTGCCGACATCTCGTGTGACGTGCTCGTCTGCGGCGCGGGCCTCGGCGGCGTCGCCGCGGCGCTGCGGGCCGCACGGCTCGGCCTGCGCGTGTGCCTCACCGAAGAGGCGTCGTGGCCGGGCGGGCAGGTCACGACCCAGGGCGTCTCGGCCTTCGACGAGCACCAGTACATCGAGACCTTCGGCGGCACCGCGGCGTACTATGAGCTGCGCAACGGGATCCGCGCCTACTACCGCGGCGCCTACCGGCTGTCGCCCGCGGCGCGGTTCGGCGGCCCGCTCAACCCCGGCAACGCCTGGGTCAGCTCGCTGTCGTTCGAACCGCGCGCCGCGGCGGTCGTGCTCGAGGCGATGATGGCCTCGGTGCACAACTCCGGGGCGCTGCAGGTCTTCTATCACACGCGCGCGATCGCCGCGGAGGTCTTCAGCGGTCAGGTGCGATCGGTGCTGACGCGCCAGAGCGAGAGCGGCGCGCTCATCCGGTTCAGGGCGCGGTTCGTGCTCGACGCGACCGACCTCGGCGACCTGCTGCCGCTCACCGCGACGCCGTACGCGATCGGCGCCGAGTCGCAGGCCGAGACCGGTGAACCGTCGGCCCCCGCGACGGCGGACCCCGCCTGCCTCCAGTTTCTGACGTTCCCGTTCGCGGTGGAGTGGCGGCCCGGCGAAGACAACACGATCCCGAAGCCGGACGGCTACGACACGAACAAGACGGCGCAGCCCTACTCGTTCACCTACAAGACCGCCGACCCGGTCGCGCCGGTCTACCGGATGTTCGGAAAGGCGGAAGGGACGCACGGCGCGTTCTGGACCTACCGCCGCGCGCTCGACGCCGCGAACTTCGAGGACGCGCGCATCCCCAACGACGTCAGTATCATCAACTGGACGAGCAACGACTACCGCGGCCCGGCGCCGATCGACAAGACGGCGCTCGGGCTGGCAGCGATCTACCGCGACGCGCGCAATCTGAGCCTGGGGTTCCTATACTGGCTGCAGACCGAAGCCCCCCGCGACGACGGCGGCGCCGGCTACCCGGAGCTGCGGCCCCGCCCGGACGTGATGGGCAGCGTAGACGGCGTGTCGCAGATGCCGTACATCCGCGAAGGACGGCGCCTGCGGGCGCTCGTCCTGATCCGCGAACAGGACATCACCGCCTCCGCGCAGCGCGGCGCGCGCGCCGCGGCCGTCGCCGCGTCGGCCGGCGTGGGCCTCTACCCGATCGACCTGCACGGCTGCAGCGTGAACACCGTGAGCCTGCCGACCCGGCCGTTCCAGATTCCGCTCGGCGCCCTGATCCCGCAGCGGACCGCCAATCTGCTGGCCGCCGCCAAGAACATCGGCACGACGCACCTCACGAACGGCGCCTACCGCCTCCACCCGGTGGAGTGGGCGGTCGGCGAAGCCGCGGCGGTCCTCGCCGCGGTCTGCCTGCGCACGGGGCGCACGCCGCAGGAGGTCCACGACGATCCGCGGCTCGTCCAGCGTCTCCAAGTTCTGGCACTCGACCAAGGCGTGCCGCTCTACTGGTACGACGACGTCCCGCTCGGCCACCCGGCGTTCTTCGCGACGCAGCTGCTGGCGGTCACGAACGTCTGGCCGGGCGCAGACGATTCGCTGTCGTTCCGGCCGGACGAGCCGGTCAGCCGGTTCGACGCGAAACGCACGATCGGCGCGGTGGCCGCCATCGTCCAGGCCGCAGGCGGCCGGGCGTCGCCGGTGAGCGAGACCCTGCGCCTCTCGTTGGGCGACGCGCTCACCCCGATGTCGAGCAACGCCGCGACCCAGGCGCTCACCGACGCGCTGCCCGACGCGACCGACCTGCTGAACCCCGCGCTCACCGATCCCGTGACCCGGGCGCACCTCGCGGTGCGGCTCGCCGGGGTCGTCCGGCGAATCATCGAGACGAACCGGCCGGGCCTGTAGCCGGTGCGGCACACTCAGGCGAGCCCGCGCGACGCGGCGCCGCGCGGGCTGCCGTGGCCCGTGATCCTGACGGTCTGCCTCGGCACGTTCATGGGCGCGCTCGACGGCAGCATCGTCCTCGTCGCCTACCCTACGTTCACGGCGACGTTCCACGTCCCGGTCTCGCTCGTCCAGTGGGTCGGCGTCGCCTACCTCTTGACGTCGTCGAGCCTGGTCGCGATCTTCGGCCGTCTTTCCGACATGGTCGGTCACAAGCGCATCTACGTCGCGGGGTTCGCGGTGTTTCTCGCCGGCTCGGTCCTCTGCGGGGCGGCGCCCGGCGTCGGGCCGCTGATTGCGTTTCGGGTGCTGCAGGCGGTCGGCTCCGCGATGCTCGTCGCCAACAGCGTCGCCATTCTCTCCCACACGGTGGGCGGCGCCCGGATGGGGACCGCGCTCGGCATCCTCGAGACCGCCGTGTCGGTGGCGCTCGTCGTCGGTCCGGTCGTTGGCGGGGTGCTGATCCAGACGTTCTCGTGGCGGATGATGTTCTATATCAATGTACCGGTCGCGATCGGCGCGATGCTGCTGGCGCGGCGGTCGCTGCCTCCGCTCGAGGGGCGCGGGCGGGAACAGCGATTCGACGTGGCCGGCGCCGTGACGTTCGGGCTGGGGCTGGGCATGCTACTGCTGGGCGCAAGCCTCGGGCCGGTGCTGGGGTGGACGGCCACGGCGGTCGACGGACTCATCGCCGCCGGCACCGTGCTGCTCGGGGTGTTTCTCGCGATCGAGCGGCGGGTGCGCCCGCCGATGCTGGACCTCTCGCTGTTCCACAGCCGCGCGTTCGCGGGCGCCAACACGGCCAAGGTATGCGCCTACGCCGCCTCGTTCACCGTCGCGTTCGTGATCCCGTTCTACCTCCAGCAGGTGCTGCACTACAAGCTTGGCGCCGTCGGAATCGCGATGACGCCGATGCCCGCCGCGCTGGCCGCCGGCTCGCTCCTCGGCGGGCCGCTTTCCGACCGGGTCGGTTCGCACGTGCTGGCCCCGCTGGGGATGGCGGTCGCCACCCTTGGCGGGATCCTCTTCACGCTGGTGTCGCCGGCCCACGGGTACTGGTCGCTCGCCCTGGCCATGGTCGTGATGGACTTTGGGATGGGCCTCTTCATCGCGCCGAACGACGCCGTGATCATGAACAGCGCGCCGCGCGACAAGCAGGGCGTGGCCGGCGGCGTGCTCGCGATGATGCGCAGCACCGGCATGATCGCGGGGCTGACGCTCGCCGCGACGATCCTCCAGTCGCGGCTCGGACGGGCCGCGTCCGGAGGCGTGCCCGGCGCGGACGCAGGCCGTATCACCCCAGACACGCTGATCCAGGGGATTCACGCCGTGTACGCCGCGACGATCGTCCTGTGTCTGCTGTCTACCGGCCTGTCACTGCTCCCAGGCCGGACGTCCGCGAGTCCAGCGATCGCTCCGCCGACAGACTAGCGGGCGACGACTTGCGCGATCCGGCTTCGGACCCTTGGAGGTCCACCGCATTCGCATTGACGACAGTACGCTGTTCAGGCCGGTACGAGCGCGAGGACCCGGACGGGGCTCCCGCTGCCGTCGACGATCTTCAGCGGGGCGGCGATGACTACCGCGCCGGTCGCCGGGAGCTGATCGAGATTGCACAGGCTCGTCAATCCGAACTTCCCGGCGCCGTGCATGATCGTGTGGTTGGGAAACGGCGGATCGAACGTTCCGGCCTGGCCGGCGTCGGTGCCGACCGTCTCGACGCCCACGCCGAGAACGTCCCGGTCTCGGGCGAGCAACTGCGATGTGGTCTTGTGAAAGCCGGGGGCGTGCGGGCCGTCGTGCTGCACGTTGAGAAACTCCTTGGGATCCTGGCGGCGGCTCCAACCGGTGCGCAGCAGCACCCACGACGCCGCGGGAATGCGCCCGTGGCGTCCCTCCCATGCCGCCACATGTTCAGGCATCAGCAGGAAGTCGTGATTGCGCGCGACGTCGTCCGTGACGTCGAGCACGACGGCCGGACCGACGAAGCGACCGGCGGGAATCGTATCGCAGGCGTTGCCGGGGAGGTCCTTTCCCGTGACCCAGTGGACGGGCGCATCGAAGTGAGTGCCGGTATGCTCACCCAGGTGGAGGGTGTTCCAATACCAGGCCGGCCCGCGTTGGTCGTACCGGGAGATCACTTCCATCGAAAACGCCGGCGACGGGGCGAAGATGGGCGGCAGCCCAATGACCGGCGTCTCCGGTCCGAGGGGCTGCGACAGATCTACGACCTTGATCCGCCCTCCTTTGAGCTCCTGCACCAACTGGGTCAACGCGCTCGCCATCGTCCCTGCCCCTTTCCGCCCGGCCGCCCGGCGGTGTCCCGCGTGTCCGCCGCCCGCGTTCACTTCTGGCCGGCGCGTAGGCTCCTCAGGTGCCGCTGAAACTGAAAGCGATTCTCGAGCATCGGCAGATCGGTCAAGTACACCGGCGGTCCCTTCGCCGCCACTTTGGCCACCAGCGTCGTCAGTTCTTTGGCCCGCAGGGCCCCGCCGAAGGCGGCGGTGAACTCGGGGATCGTTCGCACGGTCGCCGTCCGAGGAACGCCCGCCGCCGCCGCCATCCCCGCAATGTCGCTCCCCGTGGCGGTCGCCGTGGGGAACCCGCCGACCGAGAGGAGGCTCTCGTTGTCGAACACAACGTGGACAAGGTTGCGCGGACGGTAGCGCGCCATCGTCGTGAGAGACCCAAGATTCATGAGGATCGAGCCGTCGCCGTCCAGCACGACCACCTGCAGCTCCGGACGAACGAGCGCAATGGCGAGCCCCATGGACGACGCCAGTCCCATGGAGTGGAGCAGGTAGAAGAATCCGGGCCGGTGACCTAGGGACTGCAGTTCTGCCGAAACGGCGCCCATGATCGTGACCACGACGCACCGCTCCAGGCCGGGATAGATCGCCCGCAGCGCGTCGATGCGGAGCATTTTTTCTCCGGGTTGGGCGGGCGCCGTCACTCTTCCCACATCAGGTCTCGGCACAAGAGAAGCGCGACGGGCTTGAGCGACGATTCGGCGAGCATCTGCGCCTTCTTGATCAGATGCCCTGCGTGGGCCGGATTCTCCAGCCGTTCGTAGGGAATGTCGAGGGCCTGCAGCACGGGCTCGGTTACCCCGCCGCCTTCCGTCTGCCACGGGTCGCGCTCGCCCAACTCGCCCCGGTAGCTGATGAGCATGAGCAGGGGAATCCGGTAGAGCCGCGCGAGCGACACGATCCCGTTTACGCTCTGCAGGAAGCCGTGGTTCTGCATCAGCATCGCCGATTTCGCGCCCGCCAGGTGCGCACCCGCCGAGAGGCCGGTGCCTTCCTCTTCCTTGGCGAGACGGACGAGGACCATCTCGGGGTCGTCCTCCGCCATTCGGATGAGGTGAACGAGCCAGGTCTCGGGAAGCGCGGACACCAGGCCGATGCCGCACGCTTTCAGCGCGTCGTAGATCACCTGAGAGTTCTTTTGAGAAACCGGCACTCTCGCCTCCGCCCCCACGCCGCCGCATCCGTGGAGTTCGCGACCGCCGGCCGCTTTTCTTTCGCGGCGAACAACCCGAGGATCTCGCTTTCGCCGTTCGTTCGCCGCTTGACACGCGGCCTCGAATGACCCTGGTCACGGCCAACGTAACGGAGTTCTCGCGAGTAAAGGGCCTCAAGTGGCAGGATTGGGCGAAGTGACGATGTCGCCTGCAAACCACGGAGTCGCCTAGCGCCCGCAGATCCAACGATCACGGCTTCAGGTAGTCCTCGCGCAGCGGGTAGAAGACGTCGAGCACGATCGCAGCGCCGCCGACGGGCCGGCCGCCGTGCGGCACGCCGCCCGCGATCATGTACATGTCACCCGGCACCATGACCTTGCGCTCGTCCCCGATCCACATCTCGAACCGGCCTTCGACGACCATGCCGCCCTGCTCGTGCGGGTGGCTGTGGGTCGGGACTTCGCTTCCCTCGGCCAGTTCGACGTAGTTCAACATCACGTTCTTGCCGGGCAGGGGCTTCATCACCACGCCCTTCGCGACTTCTTTGCCCCGCAACTCTTTGGCGGACGTAAAGTGGCTCGGCATGTCTTCCTCCCCGGCGACCGTCGGTCTGACAGTATTGGACGGTGCGATTGGTGAGTCCCGCCCGGCACCGAGCCCTCTCCCCGAAGGCGGAGCGGCAAACGCTCGAGGAAGGCGCCGCCCTCGCGGGCGGCCCCGTTGCCATCTCTCCGCCTGTGCTCGGCCGCGCGCTCGATCGACTGCGCTCGATCGAGCGGCAGCGCGCCGCGGCCGTCCGTCGCCTGCGCCGGCGGGGCATGGTCACAGCGATCGGTGGACATCAGTCGTTTTCGAGAGAGGTGAATGCCGTGGTTGTGCTGGGACTGCTGATCGTAATCGGCGTCGTACTCTGGGCCACCGGCCACATGATCGTTCACTAAGCAAGGGGTGAGATGACGTGAGACACTCGCGACTTGCGCTGTTGCTGCTGGTCGGTTTCGTGCTGTCGCTGCTCGCGCCGGTGTCGGCGCGCGCCGACGGGAAAGACGACCGACATCGTCGCGTCACCGAATACGCGGAAGGCAACCCCTACTGCCCGCGCCGACCGATTGTCGTCGGGCGGGTCGTGGTGCCGGCCAGGCGGTGTTACACGCTTGCCGTCGTCCGGAACGACCGCGGCGCGTACCTCGCCTTCCTCGACCCTTCGGTCCGGCTGCGCCGGGACGAAGCGGAGCGGCTCGGCAGTCTCGACGGCCGCCGGGCGTGGAACCAGATCCTGTTTCTCGTCCCGGTCCCGCGGGACGCCCGCATCGGGATGATTCCGATGAACACCATTCGGCTCATCAGGCTGCGGGAGGAAGACGACGAGGACGAGGACGGTCCGCGCCCCGCGCGATCCGCGCTCGTCGTCATGGTCCCGGCGGCGGTCCCGAACGTGTCTGCGACGATCGTGATCAATTTCTGACGCGCCGCGCTTCCGGGCGGAAGGCGGCCACCCGCGTAGGGGTGGCCGCCTCATTTCACAAACGGATCGGGCGGCGCGGCATGAGGACGGACAAATCGGGGGAAAAGGCCTGGGGACGGGAACCTGTCCGTCGACTTCGGCGTTTCCCTCATCACGGTGAGGATCCAAGCCGGGCCCT